>JBKQKT010000394.1:0-17225 GCA_052147365.1 Candidatus Korobacteraceae bacterium
TAGCTCAGAAAAAAGCCGGCAAGAGGCGTGCCTCTCACCGGCTTGATTTGAGCTACGTCACCTCAGCTACTGCGCTGGAGGAGCCGCCGCTGGTGCAGCAGCAGCTGCCTTCTTGTGGCCCTTCTTGGTTGGTGCAGGCGCGTTACGCGACTGCGGCTGCACTGCGTTTTCGTCAACCACGACACCCTCTTCCAATTGTCCGCCGCACATGGTGCCTTCGGGGACAAAGTAGAAGTGAGTGGCCTGACCCTTGACATCGCCCTGACGCGGCTGGACGCGGGTGGCGTCAACCTTGTTGGGGCCGTCGGTGGTCAGGTAGTACTTGACGTTGACGGAGCGCTGCGAGCCCAACTGCTGCACGTTGACGGACTCTTCCTGATTGGTGTAGCCCACGATGTCCAGCTTCCCGTTGGGCATCTGCTGCAACCGCAGAGAGAGTTTGTCGAGCGTGTCCTTGCAGTCGTTGTCCACGCGCCACGGTTTCTTGGGGTTCTTCTCGAAGGTACACTCGCCCCAATCCTCGATGTTGACGCAGGTCGCGACCCGAGGCACATTCACCGACGCCGTGCAATTGCTGCTCAGAGTGGCTGGGTTCCCGCCGGGGCGATTCGTCGTCGCCGTGCCGGTCACCGTGATGGTGTTGCCCGCGTCCGCACTGGTCGCGGTCAAGGTCGCGGTGGTGCCGCTGCCGCTCAACTGACCGCCCGTAGCGGACCAGCTATAGGTCATCGGCCATCCTTGCGGGTCGGTGGCGTTCATGGTGATGGTCGCCGGCTCGCCGATGGCAATCGTGGTCGGATTCGCCGAGCAGCTTACGACCGGCGGCTGCGGCTGTTTGATGGTGAAGTTCGCCGCACACATCGCCGGCGGGATGGGGACTGGCTTGCCGAAGAAGCTATGATGGCCGGAGTCAAGATTCTTAAACTTGGGCCAGGTGTCGGTGATGGTCGAATTCGCCGAGTAATTACCCGCCGCCACGCCGGTCGTGTCGACGGTCGCATTCTGCGAGCTGGCATCGGAGATCTTGCCACCATTAGCGGTCCAAGAGTAGGCGACCGGATGCTTCGGGTTGAAACCGGTTCCTGTGGTGGTGACCTTCACCGGGTCTGGCGCAAAAACCTCAGCCGGTGTCGCCGATGCGGTGCAGGACAGTGGCGGGTTGTAGTAGCTTCCCAGGTTCAGCACCAGGCCCGCTGACAAGCGGATGCTGTTCCACTGTGTCGTGTACCCCGACAGGAACCTTGGGCTGTAAGTGTTATAAATGTAGTCCACCTGTGCCACGCGAAGGCTGAACATATGGCTCAGGTTTAAGTCGAAGCCGCCACCTGCGCCCGCTCCCACACTCCACTGGGAACGGCTCCCGGTGCCGTACCCTCCCGTGTGGTCAACCGCGCCCACGAAAACGCGCGCAAAAGGAGAGAAAACTTGACCATGGTACTTGTACTGCAAGCCGCCCATGATGTTGTAGACATCGACATTGTTTACGCTGGTTTGTGCGATCTTGCCATTCCAGTTGTAACTGAAGTCGGCAAGGACGCCCAGGTTGTGCGCCTGGGGAAAGTAATAGACGTTGGAGATATCAAAGCCACGCGCTATATCGGGGGACTTGAAGCCACCGTCGACATAGCCACCCGTGTGTAACCAAGAGTAGCCGCCATAGACCTCGTCTTTTGGCTGAATCTCTTGCGCCGCCGCAAACGTGCTACACAGGCACATAACGCAGGCAAGCGCGATCAATGCAACAACAATACGTGTTGGAACTACTACAAAACGAGAAGACATTCTAATCCTCCGGAACTCTGGCAGTACCGTAAGCAAAGTGACCCGATTCGGGTTGAATATTCAATCGGCTTTTATAGTACAAATGCAGGCTTTCCGTCCTGCTCGCAACAGCAGATGATTGTACATGAACCAACAAGATTCACAAAGTCTTTGTCGTGCACAACTTTGTGGGGGCGGCTGTTTACTGACTATGTACCCTCAAGGGCCAAGCACACAGCCCGGATTAAGTATACATTCCTGCCCCGGAAAGGAAGCCTGAATTTCGGGTGCCAGGACGACGGTTGGAGGGCGCCAGATTTACCGGAACAATGTTACCTTAAGGGCAGCGGTACCGAATTTGTCATTCTCGGCCGTTACCGATCCGGTTCGAGATCGACCTAAAGCCGCCGGTTGACATCCAAGATAGGTGCCCTTGGCGAACCGCCAAGCCGTGTGACCTGGGCATTCAAGATTGCGAGAGGCGGCTATTCCCCATGACGCAAGAAAAAGTTCTGATTGTAGAGGACGAGGAGAATGAGCGCACGGGCCTGGCGGAGTTAGTGCGGGCCTGGGGCTACGAAGCCGAAACCGCCAGCGATGGCGTGGAGGGGCTGGAACGGACCGAGTCCTGGGAGCCCGGGATCGTCATTACCGACCTAAAGATGCCGCGCATGAGCGGTATGGAACTGCTGGAACACGTCGCAGGGCAAGCGCAAGTCAAAGTTATCCTCCTCACCGCCCAGGGTAGTGTCGATGCCGCGGTGACGGCGATGAAGACGGGCGCATTCGACTTCATCGAGAAACCGGTCAATCCCACCCGCTTACGAAACATCCTGCAGAATGCCTCGCGGATTCGCGGCGCTGAACGCGAACTGGAAGTCAGCCGGCGCAAGTTGCGCGATGTCGGCGTCCTGGGTTCGCTGGTCGGACCTTCCAAGAAAATGCAGGAAGTGTTTCGCCTGATCGAAATGGTGGCTCCCAGCACGGCCTCAGTTCTGATCACCGGAGAAAGCGGGACCGGCAAGGAACTCGTGGCGCGCACGATTCATTCGCTCAGCAATCGCAAGGTGAAGCCGTTCGTGGCCATCAACTGCGCCGCCATCCCGGAAACCCTGATTGAGAGCGAAATTTTCGGGCACGAAAAAGGTGCCTTCACCGGTGCACTCGAGCGCCGCACCGGCTGCTTCGAGCTGGCCGAAGGCGGGACCCTGCTGCTGGACGAGATCGGCGAGATGCCGATTGCCACCCAAGCCAAGCTGTTGCGCGTGCTTGAGGACCGCAAGCTGCGCCGTTTGGGCAGCAAGGTGGAAACTCCCGTGGATGTGCGCGTGCTCGCCGCCACCAACAAGCTGCCCGATGAAGCCGTCGCTCGCGGACAACTGCGTAACGATCTTTATTACCGCCTGAACGTGTTCAATATTCACCTGCCGCCGCTACGGGAGCATAAAGAAGACATGCCCGATCTGGTGCAGTCGCTGCTCGCCGACATGGACGAGAAGCACAACCGCACGGTAGCCGGCGTTGCCGAGACGGTAATGAATGCTTTCCTGGCGCACGCGTGGCCGGGCAACGTTCGCGAGTTGCGCAACACCCTGGAGCGAGCCGTGATCGTTTGCGACTCGGACCTCATCGAGCCCAAGCATCTACCTCCAGGCTTTGGACAGGTGGTGTCGCGTGCTCCTGTGCAGGAGGCCAACGCCGTACGCCTCGGCGTGGGCACTACCGTATATGAGGCGGAGCGCCTGCTCATTTTGAAGACCCTTGAGGCAACTAACAATAATAAGACGCGTGCCGCCGAGGTCCTCGGCATCAGCCTCAAGACGCTGCACAACAAGCTGAAAGAGTATGGCGCGCAGGGATCCGGCGAAGCGGCGGAAGCGGCGAGCTGAAACGCGCTGTTCGCATTCCGCAATTCGTTTGCTCTTGCCTTCTCTGACGAAAAACGAATAGCCAAGAGCGAAAAGTGCAATTGCTAACGGCGCGAGGCTCCCTGTAGAATTAATGTTGCTTCCTGGACAGCGAGTTGAGTGTCTCACTCGTTTCCACCCGTGCCGAAGTGGCGGAATTGGCAGACGCGCATGGTTCAGGTCCATGTACCCGCAAGGGTGTGGGGGTTCGAGTCCCTTCTTCGGCACCAAGGTTCCTGACCTGCTCTCAACATCAGTACCCGCGTTGCTTGTCTACCACCGACAGCAGCGGTTCGCCCGCCAGGTAGCGGCGCAGGTTTTCGGCGTAATGCGCATAGTGCCGCTCCCACATGCGCTCAGTGAGGCCAGCGATGTGGGGCGTGATAAGAACATTTTCCATCTGCCAAAGCGGAGACTCCTGCGGAAGCGGCTCTTCCGTGGTGACATCCAGCGCCGCGCCGGCGAAGCTTTGCGCACGTAGTGACTGCACCAGTGCATCTTCGTCAATCAAAACGCCACGGCCCACGTTGATGAGATAAGCGCCAGGTTTGAGTTGCGCCAGCCGCCGGGCGTTCATCAGATGATGGGTCTTTGGCGTAACCGGCACAGCCAATACCACGAAGTCTGCTTCGTGTAATGCCCAGTCAAGTTTGTCGAAGCCACAAACGGTGTCCGCTCCTTCGCCGCCATTCTCGGGATGCTCGCGCACTCCGACCACGCGCGAGCCAAGCGACTTGGCAAGCTTCGCCAGCGGCCCACCGATAGCACCCAGACCGATAATGGTCATCGTCGCGCCGCTTAGCTCGCGCGTACGCGGCTCCGCACACCACAGATCGTGCTGTGCCCAATGTTTCTGCTGCTGATGCCTCACCGCTTCCGGCAATCGTTTTGCCAGAGCAAATGCCAGAGCAAGGGCGTGTTCAGCGACCACAGGTCCGTGCACGTCGCGCGCGTTGGTAACGACGATGTCACTGGCACGCAACTCCGGTGTCATAAGCTGATGTACCGCCGCTGCCGTGGAGTGAATCCACCGCAGCTTCCCGGCGGTTTTGATCTGCTCACCGCGCAACGACCACGAGATGGCGATCTCGGCATCGGCAAGCTCTTCCGTTACGCGGTCGTAGTTGGGAAGGTGCACGACTTCGAGTTGTGAAAACTCGCCGCGCAGGCGCTCGGAGAACCAGCTTGGCATCTGCCACAGTTCGAAGCGGTGATAAAGTGCGATGAGGAGTTTCACAGTAGGAGCACTTGGCAATTAGCAATTGGCATTTGTTTGACGCGACCGCCCAGAACTAAAGGGGCCAGACACCAAATACCAGCAGTCTATTTTTTAGCTTCGGCGTCCGCCATTACCCGCAGATCGTGCCCGGTCATCTCCTTCGGCGGGGCAACACCCAGAATTCCGAGCATGGTGGGCGCAATATCCTGCAGCGCGCCATCGGGGCGCAGGGTGAAGCGTCGGGTATCACCTTTGAAGTTCGCCGGCGTAACCGCGTGTTCCGCCGCGACGATGAAGGGCACAGGGTTGGTGGTGTGCGCAGTGTGGGGACCGCCAGTCTCAGGATCGATCATCTGCTCCGCGTTGCCGTGGTCGGCGGTGACGATCATGGCGCCGCCACGTTGGCGCAGCGCACCCTCGATTTGGCCGAGGCAGGCGTCGACCGTTTCCACGGCCGTAATGGTTGGCGGAATCTTGCCCGAATGTCCCACCATGTCGGCGTTGGCGAAATTCACCACCATCACGTCGAAGGTATTGTCGGCGATTGCTTTCTTTACGGCATCGGCGATTCCCTGCGCCGACATCTCCGGTTTCAGGTCGTAGGTCGCAACCTTCGGAGACTGCACCATGACCCGGTCCTCGCCGGGGAAGGGCTTTTCCACGCCGCCGTTGAAGAAATACGTGACGTGGGCATATTTTTCGGTCTCGGCAACACGCAGGTTGCGCATGTTGAGATTCGCCATAACATTGGCCAGGATGTTGGTCAGCGACTCCGGGGGCGAAACCACCGGCAAGGTGAAATTCTTGTCATAGCGTGTCATGCAAATGTACGTCAAATCTTTGGGCACACGGTTGCGTGGGATGACGTGGTCGAGATCCTCCCAGCCTTCCAGTTCGCGGCCATCCTGAGGAGTGAAGTGGCTGTTGCGGCAGAGGCAGCGCGTAATCTGCCGCGCACGGTCGGCGCGGAAGTTGAAGTTGAGGCACACATCGCTGTCACGGATCCTTGCTACCGACTCGCCGTTATCGTTGGTGACTACGAACGGCACAATGAACTCGTCGGTGACGCCGCGGTTGTACGAGTCCTTCACTCCCTGTACCACGTCGGTGTAACGACCGGCTTCACCGTCACCGGAGACCATCGCGTCAAAAGCTTTTTTCTCGCGGTCCCATTTCTTGTCACGGTCCATGGCATAGTAGCGTCCGCTGACGCTGGCGATCTGCCCGACGTTGTATTCGCGCATCTTCTGCTGTAATTGCTCGATGTAGCCTGCGCCGTTAGTGGGAAGCGTATCGCGTCCGTCCATGAAGCAATGCACGAAGACGCGCTCGACGCCATTCTGCTTGGCCATGCGCAACAGCGCGTAAACATGGTTCTGGTGCGAGTGCACGCCGCCATCCGATAGCAGCCCGAACATGTGCAATCGGCGGTCGCCGCTGCGGGCTTGGGCCATCGCATCGAGCAAGACCGGATTGGAAAAGAACTCACCGTTCTCGATCATGAGATCAATCTTGGTGATGTCCATGTACACGACGCGCCCGGCGCCAATGTTGAGGTGGCCAACTTCGCTGTTGCCCATTTGACCGGTAGGGAGCCCGACGTAGCGTCCACTGGTGTGAATGAGCGTGTTGGGGAACTGGGCCAGCAGGCGATCGTAATTGGGCTTGCGCGCCAGTGAGATGGCGTTCGCGGCTGACGCCGGCGCGTAGCCCCAGCCATCGAGGATGATGAGGACGAGAGGTTTGGGTTTCATCAATGCCTACGCCTTTGCCTTCCCCGCCACCTCGCCGCGATAGTTCAATGCCTTCAGCCCAAGAAATCTCGCGGCCGGACCAAGCTCTTCTTCGATGCGCAGTAACTGGTTGTACTTCGCGATGCGGTCGGTGCGCGATGCCGAGCCGGTCTTGATCTGGCCAGCGCCGGTAGCGACTGCGAGGTCGGCGATGAACGGGTCTTCGGTTTCACCTGAGCGGTGTGAGATGACCGCGGTGTAGCGGTTCTCGCGGGCCAGATTGATGGCGTCAAGAGTCTCGCTGACTGAACCGATCTGATTCAGCTTGATGAGAATTGAATTCGCCACGCCCGAATCGATGCCGCGTTGCAAAATTCCAATGTTGGTCACGAAGATGTCGTCGCCAACGAGCTGGATCTTGTCTCCCAGCTCAGAGGTCACAAGCTTCCAGCCTTCCCAATCATCCTCGGCGAGGCCGTCTTCGAGCGAGACGATAGGATATTGCCGCGCCCAGTCGGCCCAGAACTCGACCATCTGCTCGCTGGAATGTTCGCTCTTGTCCGACTTCTTGAAGACGTACTTCTTCTTCGCCGAGTCATAGAACTCGCTGGCTGCCGGATCCAGCGCGATAGCGATCTGCTCTCCCGGCCGGTAGCCCGCCTGGGTGATAGCTTCGAGCACGACTTCGATCGCTTCTGTGTTCGACTTCACCGACGGCGCGAAGCCGCCTTCATCGCCGACAGCGGTGTTGTAGCCACGCTTCTTCAGCACTGCCTTGAGGACGTGGAAAGTTTCGACGCCCCAGCGCAGGGCTTCGCTGAACGACGTTGCGCCGACCGGCATCACCATGAACTCCTGGAAGTCCACGTTGTTGTCGGCATGTGCGCCGCCGTTGAGGATGTTCATCATCGGCGTGGGCAGCAGATTGGCGATAGATCCACCAAGATACTCGTAGAGCTCCATGCCAAGGTGATCGGCCATGGCGCGCGCAGCCGCCATCGAAACCGCAAGAACGGCGTTCGCCCCCAGCTTGCTCTTGGTTTGCGTGCCATCAAGCTCACGCATGGTGTTGTCAAGCTCACGCTGCGCACTGGCATCCATGCCTTCCAGCTCGGGCGCGATCACTTCGTTAATGTTCTTCACCGCCTTAAGAACACCCTTGCCGGCATAGCGTGCCTTGTCGCCGTCGCGCAACTCCAGCGCCTCATGCTCGCCAGTTGATGCTCCACTGGGCACGGCTGCGCGGCCGCGCGCCCCGCTTTGTAAGATGACATCGGCTTCAACGGTGGGATTTCCGCGCGAGTCCAGAATTTCGCGGGCGAGAATCAGCTCTATTTGAGTCATGGTATGAGTCCTGCTTCTCTCGCCGGTAGATTTGCGCGCCTTGGCGGGCTGCGGCGGGAGGGGGTACGAAACCAGCCATTATACGGGAGCAGGCGCAGGACATCAGTGACCTGTGCCACACGTGGGAAGCATGCCTGGATCGGCCGGAGTCCCGAGAGTAATCGTTAATTTCCCAGTTCTGCCGGGAAAAGGGTTTGCGGCTGCGCGGCTGCTTGGGTATGCTCTTGCAAGTGGTTCAGGCGCGCCCTATGACGCGCGCCGCGCACACCCGCTGGCCGGGGCTGCGACCGCGTAATGGGAGCTCAACATCATGTGGAAATCATCACGAAGAGAAGACGAAGTCACAACATCTACCAACGAGCCGAGCACGACCAGCTACCTGACCCCTCCGGCTGCGACTGCGCCACCGCGTCCCGCCGAATCTATGCGCGACAGCACGCGCAGTAGCGAAATCGCCACCATCGGCAAATCGGTGGTGGTGAAGGGAGAACTTTCAGGCAGCGAGGACCTGGTTGTGGATGGTGAAGTTGAGGGCTCAATCTCATTGCGCGGCCAGAGCCTCACTATCGGCCCCAATGGGCGCGTGCGCGCCAATATCGAGGCCCGAAACGTTATTCTGCACGGGCGTGTAGATGGAAACATCAGTGCCAGCGAACGTGTGGAGTTGCGCAAAAGCGCATCTTTGGCGGGCGACATCACAACTGCGCGCATTTCCATTGAAGACGGAGCCTTTTTCAAAGGAACCATTGACATTCAGAAGCCCGAGCCTGCACCGAAGATCGAGCCCAGAGCGCAGGTTGCCGCGACCGTTCCTGCAGCCAGCAGTTCCTCGCAAGGCTCCTTGCTGGAGCCGAAGAAACTCTAAGAGTATCCGTGACGGGGCGCGTTCTGTGATGGGCCCCCACTACTTGACCGCGCCACTCCTGGACATGCGAACCTCAGGTCGCATTAACGCAGAAAGATTGGCGGACGTGCCGCGCTGCCCATACAATGGGCGCAGTGGCTCCCGGCATCTTCAGCAGAATCTTCGGTGGCTCCGGCCGGCAAGGCGTGGAGGGCGAGTTTATCCCAGGCGAGAAGATCAGCCGCCGCTCCACGGGCTTCAACGAATTCATCCGGGCCATCTCTCGAGAGGAAGGACTGAAAATCCTCGACCTGGGATCGACGTCTCCGGCCAATATTACTTTCATGACGGGTCTGGGGCACAAGTTCCACCAGGAAGACGTGCTGCGCAGCGCCACCGACAAGTCACTCATCATTCCCAACGGCGATGGTGGCACCACAATTGACGTGCACCGTTACTTCGACGAGAACCTGGACTTCGAGCGTGAGGAATTCGACGCGGTCATGTTTTGGGACCTGGCTGACTTCCTGCCCGAACCATTGGTGAAGCCGCTGATTGGGCGTATCCAGGTGGCCATGAAACCCGGGGGCATTCTGTTTGCCCTGTTCCACACCAAGGACGCGGGCCCCGATTCGGCGTTCTACCGCTACAACATTGCCTCGAAAGATACCCTGGAGCTGCAGCCTGCCCGAGCCTTCCGGCTGCAACGTATCTTCAACAACCGGCATGTTGAGAGCCTTTTCCGGGAATACTCATCCATCAAATTCTTCCTCGGGCGGGACAACATCAGGGAAGTGCTGGTGACGAGGTAGCCGATCATGGCTCTTCGCATTTCGCGCTTCGCTTTTCGCCAGAAATGCTTACGGATGTGGGCTGTCTTCTCGGTCAGCACATTGCGGGCGCAGTTAAAAGCAGAGGCGTATGGCGAAGAGCGAAACGCGAACAGCGGTCCTTATCCCGCTCGTCTTGTTTTCCGGATGAGATATGGCAACAACCCGGGCAACCGCAACAGTTCGAAGACCGCCGGCTTCGCCACGACGGGCAGGGAAAACAGTGAACGAACTCGCGCTGCGGCTGAGATCAACGGAGCGAATTGCGTGCTGTACTCGACTTGGTAAGCTGCAACTGCGTCGACCAGAGGGCCCTTGGCACGCAGGAACTCTGTTAGGCATTCTGCGGCCACACGCCCGCTTCGCAAGGCGATGGAGATACCGTCCCCCGCGAAGGGATCAATGAAGGCTGCCGCGTCGCCAACAAACATCATATTGTCGCGAATCGGCTGCGGCGGGCGATAAACCAGAGGCGCGGTGCTGATCGGTTGCACCACCACATCCCATCCCGCGGCCCTCTCCGCCAATTCGGGGTGTAGTGCGAAAACGTGCTCGAGGGAGGTAGCGCGGTCTGACCGCACCATGGCGCACGCATTGACGACATCGGCTGCGACCGGCTGCACGCCGCAGTAACCGTTCTCAAAGAAATACAAATCGGTAGAAGGACGGGCCTTCGACTCGCGGAAGTGAGCCTTCAGGCCAATCCACCTGGGTCCCGGTGGAAGCGTACGGTCAGGGGTGAATTGCGACCATCGCCCGGCTGCGATGATAACGGCTTTTGCACGGTAGCCCCCTGAAGAGCTTTGAAGCGTGAACGGGCCCCCACCGTCGCTGCCAATCACTTCACAATTGGAGTGAACTTCCACACCGGCACGCTGGGCCGCGTCCCAAAGCAACACGTCAAGATCGTAGCGTGTGATGCTAAGCCCCGGCGGTGAAAGCCCCACCTCGATCACTCGACCACCAAACAGTAATCGCATGAGCTTGATTGCCGGTGCGCGTGCAAACACCGATACGGCTCCCGGCGTGTCTTGTAGCAGGCCAGCGAGCAGATCGAGCGACTCCGCCGAGACAAATTCCCCGCAAACCCGGTGACGCGGAAAATCCCGCGCGTCAAATAGCCCCACCTTAGCGCCCATGCGCGCTGCGGTAATAGCTGCCGAGCTTCCCGCCGGCCCGCCGCCGACGATTGCCAGATCGAGTTGGGAAGCAGCACTTGGCATTTGGTGATTGGTACTTGGTGATTGGTATTTGGCACATCAAGTGGTTTCATCTCACGATGAAATCAAAATGCGGCGGGCCAAAAACCAACTACCAAATACTAATTGTTGACTACTACTGCTCTTTCCACACCAGCACGCCCATGCGATAAAGATAGTGCCTGGAAATCTCGATTTGCTGCTTCGCGAAAGGCGAGAGCAACTCGCGCATCTCATCCACCGTATAAGCCTGACGAACCGACGCTGGCGCATCATGCCACGTCATACGGCCGCGGAAGAGTGGCAGTCCCAGATAGACCAGTGCCAGATGCACAGGGCTGCGGATGAGGTCGTTGATCAGCACCGCACGCCGGCCGACGCGCAATGCCTCCCCAGCAAAAAGCTGCAGCATCGCAGGCTGTAAGTGATGAGCGAAGAGGGAGGAGAGCACAACATCAAACGCATTGTCGCGGAACGGCAGGTGTAGTGCATCAGCAACGATCGACGTCGTGCCCCGGGCCGGCAGGTGCGACAGGATGCGATCCATTAGCGTCACATGCAACTCGATACCTTCACCCGCCAGTGTTCGTTGCGCTGCCAGCGGCACGTGTCCCGCCCCGGCGCCGACTTCCAGCACCGATAACTCCCGGCTGCTATGCTCATGGGCGACTCGGCGCAACAAGGCGATGGTCGTGCGTGTGCCGCCAAACCAGTCGTTGATGTGCCTGAGGTCGCCAAGCGAAGCCGCTATCTCCGCGGGCGTGACGCGATCTCCGTCGAGCAATTCGGCAATTATTTTGCGTTGCATGTTTGCAGCTTTGACCGACCCGGGACTTGTACGAAGCCTACTGCACGGCGTTAGATCGGCGACTTGTTCGAGGTTACAACAAGTACTTTCTTTAGAAAGCAACCGTGGTACGAAACTCATACACATGCGCGCGAAGTCGGGCGTATTGGCGTTTTTTTTCAACTTGCAAGCTGCATAACTCAAGGCGACCTTTACAATCAGTTTTCCGTCTAATTAATTAGCTAAGATTGGATAGTCAGGCAGAAAGGGTTTCGTGTCTGCGACAGGAAAACATATTCGTAGGGTAGCCGTGGCCGTGGTAGCCCTCCTGGCCGCTGTATGGGGTGTTTCTCAGCAGCAAAAGCCCGACATGGATCCGCTGGAACTGGTGCGCCGCGCTGCCAAGAATGAGAGTAAGGCGATTGAATACCACCAGTACTTCATGTACCGCGACCATGTCGATTACAAAACCCATTCCCTCACGAGGGAAGTGATCGAGACTCCACAAGGAGGCTTAGCTAGCACCATCGCGATCAATGGCCAACCCTTGACGCCCGAGCAGCGCGCCAAAGAGAACCAGAAGCTGGAGAAGTACGCCAACGATCCCGAAGCCAGACGCAAGAAAGAGGTGGCCAGCAAGGAAGAGGACGAGAGGGATCAACTCATGTTGACAAGCTTGCCCGACGCTTTCCTCTACACCTACGCAGGAACGGAGCAGGGTCCCAACGGCGACGAGCTGGTGCATCTGACCTTCCGGCCCAACCCCGGTTTCAGTCCGCCGAATCATGAGACGCGTGTTTACGAAGGCATGCAGGGCGACATGCTCATCGACCGGAAAGCCATGCGCATTGCGAAGATTGACGGCACCTTGTTCAAGGACGTGGACTTTGGCTGGGGCATCCTGGGCAGACTCTACAAAGGTGGAAAGTTCTACATCGAGCAACGCAATGTTGGCAGCGGACGATGGGAGATGGTGCGCCAAACCCTTCAGTTCACCGGCAAAGTCCTCATGGTTAAGTCGCTCAACATCTATTCCTCAGAGACCGCAACCGATTTCCGCCCGGTGCCGGCGAACCTCACAGTCGCTCAGGCGCTGGACCTGCTGTACAAGAGCAACGAGACCGTTGCCCAAAACGGCAGTTCGAACAAGGAAGGCACTGGCGACCACAGATAACATGTGTAGTCGAGTGGCGCGCGCTTCGCATGCGAGTAAACAGCACTTGCTCTTGTGACCTGCCTCACTGAAATTCAGATCTCTTTGAGCGACGATCAAGGCATGCCTTCCAGCATCGCTGTACATACCCAGCAGATCATCACGAATTTCACTGATCTACGCCGGCGCGCCCAGCCGTTGGGCCCTAGGCGCGTTGCGGTCGTTGCCGCGAACGACGAAGTTGCTCTGACAGCCGCCAATGGCGCGCTGCACCTTGGGATTGCCGTGCCGGTGCTGATCGGCAACGAGCACAAAATCCGCAGTGAGGCGGTGGCCCTTGGTCTTGTGGACTTGATCGCCGGGGCGGAATTTGTCAACGCAGAAGATTCTGCAGCGGTCGTAGTACAGATGGCGCACGATGGCCAGGTGGACGTGCTGCTGAAGGGTCATCTGCGCACAGACGAGCTGTTGCGGGCTGTGCTGGACAAACAGGCCGGCTTGCGTACCGGCCGCTTGTTGAGCGACGTAATGCTGTATGAGGACGAGCTCGCAGGTGGGATCCGCCTGGTGGGCATCACCGATGGCGGCCTGAATGTCGCCCCGAATCTTGGGCAGAAGAAGCAGATCGTGCAGAACGCAATTGAGGTTATGCACTGCCTCGGAATAGAGCGTCCCAAAATTGCGATCATGAGCGCTACCGAGGCTGTCAGCGAGTCGGTCCCGTCCAGCGTGGATGCTAGGCTTCTCACCGAAATGGGCGAAGCCGGACAGTTCGGGGAGGCAGATGTGTTTGGCCCGCTCGCCCTCGATTGCGCCCTGCTGGAGTCAGCAGCAGAGGCCAAGGGCATCAGGCATCCCGTAGCGGGCCACGCCGATTGCATGGTAGTGCCCAACATCGAGGCCGGCAACCTTCTCGGTAAGGCTGTGAAGTACCTGGGTGGCTCGCAATGCGCTCATGTGGTGGTTGGCGCCAAAGTTCCGATCCTCGTTCCATCACGCGTGGAGAGTGTCGAAGACAAGGTGAATTCCATTGCCTTGGGGGTGATCTTTGCCGCCCGCTGAACGCAAGATTCTCGTGATAAATCCCGGCTCCGCTTCTACCAAGCTTGCTCTTTACGTGGATGAGCGGCCCGAGTTCGTCTTGAACATCAGGCACTCGGATGCAGAGATGGAGCAATTCCGCGGGCGTCCGGTTCTTGACCAGCGGCAGTTTCGCTCTGCGCAGATTGAGGCCGCGCTCAGCGACGCGGGACATAACATCAGAGAACTGGATGCGGTGGTGGGCCGTGGCGGCCTTCTGCCTCCTTTGGAGAGCGGCACCTACGTTGTGGATGAGGAGATGCTGGACGAATTGCGACAGGCCAGACGCGGCGAACATGCCTCAAACCTGGGCGCTGTTCTTGCCCATAGCATCGCGCAGAGAGCCGGGGTGCAAGCCTATATCGTCGACCCGGTCAGCGTAGATGAGTGGCCGGAGTGCGCGCGCCTGTCGGGGTCCGCGATGCTGGAGCGGCAGTGTTTGTCGCATGCACTGAATTCCAAGGCCGTGGCCAAACGCTACGCGCGGGAGTGCGGGAAGCCGTATGAGTCGTTACGGCTGATCGTGGCCCACCTGGGCAGCGGAATTTCGATTTCGGCGCACGAAAATGGGCGGATGGTCGACGTGACGAATTCGCGCGAAGAAGGCGCATTCTCCACTGAGCGTGCGGGCGGCGTTCCAGCGATGCAGTTGGTCGATCTCTGCTTCAACGGCAAGTACACACACAAGCAGGTGGAAGCGCTGCTCTTCCGTGATGGCGGCCTGTACTCCTATCTCGGCACAAAAGACCTGGTGGAAGTGGAACGCCGCATCCAAGCGGGAGATGTGAGAGCGAAAACCGTGTTCGACGCCATGATTTACCAGATTGCGAAGGAAGTCGGGGCGATGGCGGCGGCCTTGCGCGGACATGTGCATGCGCTGCTGTTTACCGGTGGTATGACACATTCCCAGCGCATGGTCGCGGAGCTAAGCGGATATGTCAGCTGGGTAGCTCCAATCGTCGTGTATCCGGGCGAGGACGAACTCCGGGCGCTTACAGAGGGTGTACTGCGAGTGCTGCGCGGCGAAGAGCAGCCGCGATTTCTGACTGCCCGACGCCAGGTTATTAGTGCGGGAGCGAGATAGTCTAGGTCTTCACCACTTCCTTCCGAACCGTTAGCTGCTCAATCAAGTCCTTGCGCAGTTCATACCCGCGGCCCGGTTTGTCGCCAATAGGGATCGTGCCCCGTGGCGAGACTTCGACCTCCGGCTCGATAATATCTTCCTTCCAATAGCGCTTCGACGCCGAAACGTCGCCCGGCAGTTTGAAGTTGGGCAGGGTTGAGAGTGCCACATTGTGGGAGCGGCCGATCCCTGACTCCAGCATGCCTCCGCACCAGACGGGAACGCCGAATCGTTGCGCAACATCGTGCACAGCGAGGGCCTCGGAGAAGCCGCCAACACGTCCGGCCTTGATGTTAACGATGCGGCACGCGCCCAGTTCCAGCGCAGCCTCGGCACCGCGCGCGCTGCGGATGGCTTCGTCGAGACAAATGGCCGTCTGCAACTGCTTCTGGAGCCGCGCATGAAAGTAGAAGTCATCGCTCCACAGCGGTTGCTCGATCATCAACAGCCTGAAGCGGTCAAAGCTCCTGAGGAGCTCGGAGTCCGCCAACGTGTAGGCTGAGTTCGCATCACAACTGAGCAGAATGTCGGGCCAGCGCGCGCGGATTTTCTCGAGCACATCAACGTCCCAGCCGGGCTTCACTTTGACCTTGATGCGCTGATATCCAGCGGCCAGTTCAGTTTCAATTTTCTGCAACAATTGCTCGTGCGAATCCTGAATGCCGATGCTGACGCCGCAGGCGATCTCGCGCTGCACGCCGCCGAGCAGCCCGCACAGTGGTGTGTTCTTTTCCTGCGCTTCGGCATCCCAGACTGCGTTTTCCAGCGCAGCCTTGGCCATGCGGTGCTCGCGCACGCGCGCCAGCAGCGCCGGAACCTCGCGTCCCGCTTGCAGCGTCTTGCCCAGCAGCGCCGGAGCAAGGTATCGCTTGACCACGTCCCATGCGCCGTCAATGTATTCCTCGCTGTAGAACGGGTCTTCACCAGCAACACACTCGCCCCAGCCCTCCATTCCATCGCAGTGCACAGTGACGAGGAGAATGCGGCGCGTGTAGGTGCGCCCGAAACTGGTCTCAAAGAAATGGACGAGAGGAATCTTCAGCTCACGCAGGGTGATGGCTTCGATTTTCATGGATCACTTGTTAGCGTAAGACCAGTCTTCATCCCAGCGTCCCAGCAGAAACGCGCCGTTGCCGCGTGCGTCACGCTCGTAGCCCAGGCACCCCAACCCACGCGAAAACGCGGCAAGAAACTGCTCGCGATTGCGAAGCTGCAGATCGGCGGCCTTCTGGCGCGTCTCGGGCTGCGCCTTCCACGCATAGATATCCACAGGAACTTCAACTCGCTCCTCAGCCTCAAAGGACGGACGTTTGCCGCTCGAGAGCAATCTCTCGACGCGCTTCGATTTCAGCCAGCACTCCGCGACCAGGCGATCGGTGGGAAGAAATCCCTGCAATGGCGATGACGTGATTCCATACTGATTGATGTTGTAACGCCGTGCGATGGCTCCCAGCCGTTCGAGGTTCAAGTACGCGTTCTTAATCTCCAGCGGGTCGAAGGTCCACTCCAGGAGTTCGTAGCCCTGCGCGATGGCGTCCTCGCGCTGAAACAGCTTGATGCGACGGCCGAGCCCTGTGTCGCGGTGGCTCTCCTTCACCGCCAGCATGTGCGAGTGCAAATAAGGATGTCCGTTGCGGACCCCGGGAATGGAAAAAGCAAATCCGACCAGCGTCTCGCATTCGTACGCGCCGATGACCTGACCTCCGATTTTCGGCGCTAAGGAGAAAATTCGCAACGGCACCAGTTCGTTGTCCGCGAATCCCCACACCTCCTTCTGCAGTGCAACGCAGGCTCGAAACTCTTCCAATTCGGTGCAGTTGCGCACAGCGGTTATTTCTGCTGTCACGGTCTTTCCTGCTGCTTCGATTCCTGCCACAGCGATTCCATTTCTTCGAGCGATGCATCCGCAGGCTGGCGCCCCTGCTGTCGCAGCCTGCCCTCCAGATACTCGAAGCGGCGTCGAAACTTGCGGTTGGTCTTCCGCAATGCGGACTCGGGATCGAGGGAAAGATAGCGCGCGATGTTCACCAGCACGAACAGCAGGTCGCCAACCTCGTCTTCCAGCCGCGCCCGCAGCTCCGAAGAAATCTTGACTCCGCGCGCTCCGGCAATTGCGGCAGCCGACTCAGGCCGCGGCCCGGGCTCGGGATACTCTTCCAGATTCTTGCGCAGCTCCGCAGTCTCCTCGCTGAGCTTGTCGAACAGGCCTTCAATGTTTGGCCAGTCGAAGCCAACGTTAGCGACA
>JBKQKT010000395.1:0-7673 GCA_052147365.1 Candidatus Korobacteraceae bacterium
TCCGCCAGCTTGGGCGCGCGCACCAAAGAAACTTGTTGCACGTCCTGTGGCAGACCAAAGCGATTTTGCACACCCATTTCCCAGAGACCGGCAGTTTGGAAGCAAAGCTCGATCAGCCGCGGCGCCATCAGCGTCGGTTGATCTGACGGCTGGTGATTACTGGGCAAGTTTCCTGCCAGCATGCCGACCATCCGCTTTCCATCCCACCAGGCGCTCTCCAGAACCTGGTAAGCCGGGCCGTGGAAATAAACGCGGTAGATCTCGGCAGATTCAACGATGGAATCGGACGACGTGATCAGCGGCTCGGTCGTAACTGTGTCTGGCGCCTGTTTCGTCAGCCGCACACGGGCGGTGAAGTGGGTGGTTTCTTGCGGGTCCACCTGGTTCGCCAGCTTTCGCCGGCCAATCAGCCGGCAGTCCGCGACCAACCTTTCGCCCTGCGGGTAGTACACAGACTGGACGATCAAGGTTCGCGGCTCGTCCCGGTAAAACTTGAACGGCGCCACGAAATTCACCTCTTCAACCGCCGCGACGTGCCACCCAGGATGAACACACAAAGCTGCTTCCGCGAATGCCTCGATGCCCATCACGCCGGGCAACACAGGCGTGCCGTCGATGCGGTGGTCATATAGGAACGGTTGCGATGCGGGATCCAGCGTGGTCTCCATCGTCAAGCCGGAGTAGATTCCCATTCCTGTGATTTTGCCGGCCATGGGGCCATGCGCGGCCACACGATTGTCTGAGGCCAGTGCTTGTACATCGAGCCCGCCCGTGGCGTCCCACTCGTCCAGGAGAACGCCGAGACGTTGCCCGATGACAAGCTCACCGCATGTTCCGCCTGCTGTCAGCTCGCGACGAATCAAGGGAACGCCTGCTTCTGGCGGCAGCATGTCGATTCCAGCCAGCTCCATCATCTTGGGGATGGAGCCGCGGGTAGCCATACCGATGCCCCCCCAAGCGCTCCAATCGATGACAATGCCACGCGTTTGCGGCCGGGTCGCCCGGAAGCTTGACGTGATCTTGCACAGCAGGTCGTTGGCGGAACTGTAGTCCGTCTGCCCAGCATTGCCGAAGCGGCCGGCAACTGAGCTGAATGCTACCGTCGCCCCGAGCGGCATATCGCCGATGGCGTGCAGAAGATTGAACCAGCCGTCGCTCTTTACGTCAAAGACCAGGTCGAATTCAGCGGGGGTCTTGTCCGGCAGGAAATGACTGCGCTCGATTCCGGCGGCGTGCAACAGCACGTCAATGCGCCCGCTACTTTCGCGTACCTGCTTGATGACGGCAGCGACGCCGTCCGCGTCTGCCAGGTTAACGCTGAAATAGTGCGCCGTGCCGCCTGCGGCGTGTACGGCATCGATTGCGCTCTGCGCAGCATGCGCCCGCTCGAGCGCGGCCAGCTCCTTTTCGACCAGCGCCGGCGTGGCCCGCTCGCCGCGCGACTGGATCCGGGCGAACAGCTCGCGCTTCAAGCCGTCTTTGTCGCTCACAAAGCGCTTGAGGTCGGGATTGTTCGGGTCGGGTTCCGGCACCAAATCCAGCAGGTAGAATGTGCCGCCGGAAGCTGACGCCAAGTCGGCGGTAATGGCGGAAACGATGCTTCCCGCTGCTCCGGTGATTACAAATACTGTGTTCTCATCCAGAGTCAGTCCGGGCCGGCCGTCGGCTGCAGGTTGTTCCTGCAGCCCAACCGTCCACCGCTCCCCGTCGTTATAGCCGATCTCGACTACCCCAGGGTCGCGCAGAGTCTCCTGGACGAGAAGCTCGGCAACCTTCGCCGGTTCGCGATGGGCGTCGAAATCGACGGCTTTAACCAGGGCTTCGGCGCGTTCACGCTTGTATGTCTTGATGAAGCCGGTAACCGCACCACCCAGCGGCGCGGTGGCTCCGGACTCGTCGTAGCCGTGCTGTCCGCCCAGGCGCGTGGCCGCAACGAGGAAGGTGCCCGGTGTTGCGATCTGCTCATAAAGAACCTTCATGACCGCGTAGAGCGACTTGGCGCGCACTTGCAAAGCTTCATGCCAGGTGGCCAGGCTGAGCCGGCTGATCGGTCCCTCATCGTCCAGCGCGGCGAGCCAGTAAACCCCTTGCACTGGGCCGGATGCCAGCCAACTCTTGAGGCTGTTGCTCAGCGCAACCGGATCTCGGGCGTCGCCTATCTGGAATACCTCCACACCCTTAGTCCGCAGTTGCTGGGCTAGGGCGCTTGCTACTCCGCCTTTGTCGGGCATGATCACCACGCGGCTGCCAGCACCCAGCGTCACGCCAGTCGGCTTACACAGATTGAGTGGGGGACGCAGATTGGGAACGGGTACCCTCCGCGGAACGCGGTTGGCTGCATCGAAGCTCGCGACAGGCGGCCGTGGACGAGAGGGCGTAACCCCAGGGGCAGCGACCGCTGTTGCGGCTGTCGTCTCTGCGACTCGTGCCCGGTCTTGTGCAAACTGAATGACGTGCGCCAGCGTTGGGAAGTCGCGCAACTTCAGGTTTTCGTCGCGCGGGATGTTGTAGGCCGACCGAATGGCAGCAAACATCTCCGCCTGCTTGACGGTGTCAATGCCGAGGTCGGCTTCCAGGTCAAGTTCGAGGTCGAGCATGTCTTGCGGGTAGCCGGTTTTCTCGGCCACGATTTCCATCACCTTGTTCTTGATGGATTCGGCGCTGGGCGCTGCGGCCGCGAACCCGGCCGGCACAGGCGCGGTTGGTTCAGCGGGCGTCGGAGTAACCGGAGCTTGCTGAGCCACTGATAGCTGACTGGTGGTTAGCGCGAGCACAGGAGCTTCCGCCAGATCGGGACGCTTTTCGTAAACGAACCGGATGACGTGCTCCAGAGTCGGGTAGTCACGCAGCTTGCGGTTCTCATCGCGCGGGATGTTGTAGATTTCGCGGATGGCGGCGAACATTTCCGCCTGCTTGACGGTGTCAACGCCAAGATCGGCCTCGAGATCAAGGTCGAGGTCTAGCATGTCTTTGGGATATCCAGTTTTTTGCACCATCAAGTCCAGGATGCGCTCCTTCACGGACTCGCCAGTGTCAACTGTAGGAGTCGTCACGACTGGCGGTTGCGCAGCCGGTTCGCTGGCGGCAGTAGCTTCAAAAGTTGTTGGTTGGCTGACGTTTGGTGCAGACGGAACAGTTCCTGCGAGGTCGGGCCTCTTCTCGTAAACGAACCGGATGACGTGCGCCAGAGTCGGGTAGTCACGCAGCTTGCGGTTTTCGTCGCGCGGGATGCTGTAGATCTCGCGGATGGCTGCGAACATTTCTGCCTGCTTGACCGTGTCAACGCCAAGATCGGCCTCGAGATCAAGTTCGAGGTCCAGCATGTCTTTGGGATATCCGGTCTTTTCCACCATCAAGGCCAGGATGCGTTCCTTCACGGACTCGCCAGTGTCTACGATGGAAGTCGTCACGACTGGTGCCGGTGGTGGCGTTGGTGCAGCCGGTTCGCTGGTGGCAGTAGCTCCAAAAGTTGGTGGTTGGCTGACGGTTGGTGCAGACGGAACAGCTCCTGCGAGGTCGGGCCTCTTCTCGTAAACGAACCGGATGACATGCGCCAGAGTCGGGTAGTCGCGCAGCTTGCGGTTTTCGTCGCGCGGGATGCCGTAGATCTCGCGGATGGCTGCGAACATTTCCGCCTGCTTGACCGTGTCAACGCCAAGGTCGGCTTCCAGGTCGAGGTCAAGGTCCAGCATGTCCTGGGGATAGCCGGTCTTTTCCACCATCAAGGCCAGGATGCGTTCCTTCACAGAATCGTCACCATTTGCCTGGGATGTCAAAGCGCCTACCGGCGTGACCGGTTGGGTCTCAACCGAAGCCGGCACGGGGACGGGTGTTTCGACGGGCGTCGATGATGACGGTACAGCAAGATCAGGACGTTTCTCATATACAAATCGGATGACATGCGCCAACGTCGGATAGTCGCGCAGCTTGCGGTTCTCGTCGCGCGGGATGTTGTAGATTTCACGGATGGCCGCGAACATCTCAGCTTGCTTGACCGTGTCAACCCCGAGATCGGCTTCCAGATCAAGGTCCACATCCAGCATGTCTTTGGGATAGCCTGTCTTTTCCACCATCAAGGCGAGGATGCGCTCCTTCACCAGATCGCCCGCCACTGCGGGCATTGGCGGCGCGGACGGTGCGGGCGCGGCTAAGGCGACACGAATTTCCACCTTCGGCTTCGCAACCTGGGTTGCCGTCTCCACCGACGGTTGCGCGTTGGGCACCTTCACCGACGTCACTTCCGGCGCGGCTACAGGCCTTGCTGCCGTTATTGCATGAGGGACTGGTGGAGGTGGATCTTGGACGGTCGGCGGCGGTGCTGTCACTGCTCGAGAACCTTGTGCGGTTGCCGCAACCCGTGCTGCCAGCCCTTGATCGGGCACGCGCAGGGTGCGGTGAATCACTTCCAGGTCCGCGACCGGACGGCCCGCCATCCGGCTTAGCCAGGCACTCCACGCGGTGTCGTCGGCGATGCGATAGGCGTAGCCCAAAGCATTCGGATGGGGACGCACGCCGTCTTTCGCCGGCACCCAGCGCAGTAGCATCATGCTGATCTGGGAACCGAATCCAGCGCCCAGATGCAAGGCGTATTGGATGGGATATGCGCCGCCCTTCGACAAGTTCAACCGTCCCAACTCGGGATCGACTTCCTTGAAGTTGGCAACCGGCGGCACCAATCCGGTTTCCAGGGCTTTCACCGCAACAACGTCCTCAATACCGGTGGCCATTGCGTGGCCGGTCATGCCTTTGGTGTTGGCGATTACGATCTTGTCCGCGTTATCACCGAAGACGCGGCGCAGGGCGTGAATCTCCGCGGAGGCGCTGCCGCCACGCGCGGGCGTGTAGGTTTCGTGAGAAACGAAAACCATTTTGGGCGCTACCTCGTTACGTGTGACGCCGCTGTGCGCTTCCGCTTGGGCCACCAGGTTCTCCATCACCTGGCCGATGTGCTGGACATCGAGACGAGTTCCATGGAAGGCGCTATTGGCTGTCACCGCGCTCAATACTTCACAGATAGGCCGGATTCCGCGCTCTTGCGCGGCGCCGGCGCTCTCGACCACGAGGGCCGCGGCTCCCATGCCCATAATCAAACCATGGCGGCGGCGGTCGAAGGGGATAGCGGCATCCTCTACCTTTTCATCGGTCGCGGCCGCACCGCTGGCCAGAAAACCGGGACCGAACCATTCGATCATGTTGTCGGAGGTGACATCGTCAGCCGAGATAACGATTACGCGATGGCAACGCCCGGCACGGATCCAGTCCTCCGCTAGAGCCACACCTTGTGCGGTAGTCGCACAAGCGGCGTTGATTTGCGTGTTGGGACCGCGGGCGCCGATGAGTTCGGCGAATTGCGAATGTCCCATCGACAAGACCCTAAGTAGGAAGCGCCGATCGAATACGTATGGCTCTTTTTCGATGGCGGCACGTAACTCCTCGATGCGCTGGTCTAGGTGCTGTCCGAGAACCGAGTGACCATTCGCCCCCTTGACACGCAAGTTTTCCAGCGCGGTCAGCTGCTCGCGGCGAGCATGGTCTGTGAAATAGCCCGACATGATTTCGGCATAGGAGTCATAGCCAGGAAAGGCGGAGCCGAAAATGACGCCGGTATCGTCCCGCATGGCATCCGGCAAACCCCACCGATCCGGTAGCTGCGTGCCTTTCGTCGTGGTCTTGTAACGCATCACCAGCGGAATGCCGGCGTCGCGCAAGGCGTCGATGCCTGCTCCGATAGCCAGGCGGGTAACGCGGTCGAGGGCTGCCAGGTGCTCGGAGGGGACGCCGAACTCAGCTTCCAGATCGAAGGCGCCTCCACGGCCTGCCAGCTTGATAACGTCCGCCACATCGGTGATGGACTCAAACGTGGCTTCTCCCTGCTCGCTCTTGACCAGGCGCTTGATGTGCTTGTCGAGCATCGCCTGACGAAAGCGCTTGGGGATTGGGTTGATAAATTGATCGCCTCTGAGGATGCGTTCGACGTTGGAATCATCAAAGATGCGCTCGGTTCCGGGAAGGCCCAAAGACGCGCCGGTGATGACCACGGGGACGAAGGCCGACGTGGGCTTCTGGTCATGAGAAAGCTGCCAGCCACCCTTCTCAAGCACACCAGCGAGCAAGCGGCCAAGTTCGTTGTAGGCGTTCCCATTTGACGGGATCACCGCGGTTGCAGAAGGTGTTGGAACAGTTGTTGGCTCGGCGATCTTGGCTGTGGGGACAACTGCGGGTTGCGCAACCGCCGCTTTCTCCGGAATCTCGACAGTGGTGGCCGCAGGCTGTCCGCCGCCCAGTCCGGCTGCATAAAGGCCACACAGGGCCTGGTTGAAGGATGGAATATCCCCGACTTTGGGATGATTGGTGAACAGCGAGATAACATCGCCGCGGTCGCCGAGCACCTCCTCGGCAAATCCCTGCAACGCCTTCTTCGGCCCGACTTCTACGAACACTCGCGCGCCCGCATCGTAAAGCGTGCGCAACCCCTTTACGAACTGCACGGGGCAAGCGACCTGCTGCGCGAGCAGGTTCAACATCTGCGGAACAACATCCGGGCCCGTGGGATAGAACTCGCCATTCACGTTGGCGACAATTGGCACACGAGGTGGTTGTATATGCAGGTGCGAAAGTATCTCACGCAAGGGCTCGCTGGCCGGGGCGACAATCGACGTGTGGAAAGCATGGCTGACTGGCAGCGGCCTTACGTCGTAGCCAGATTGCAGGAAGATCTCCATGGCCTGTTCGACTGCTTTACTCGCGCCGCCGATAACCGACTGCTGCCCGCTGTTGACGTTGGCGATCACCACGTATCCGTCAACGGTCTTTAGGATTCGCTCGACTTCGGCAAGCGGAGCAAATACGGCCGCCATCTTTCCGGTGTCCTTCACTGCTACCTCAGTCATGCCGCGGCCTCGGGCACTAACGGCCTGCAGTGCGTTCTCGAACGTGAGGGAGCCGGACGCAACCAGGGCGCCGTACTCGCCCAAGCTGTGTCCCATCGTCATGTCGGGCTGGATGCCATAGGCGGCCAACAGCTTCGTGAGAGCCAAGTCGATGGTCAGGACAGTGGGTTGAGTGATCTCAGTCTGACGCAGATCTTCTTCTGCCTTTGCGACGGCTTCGGCGTTGTTCGGATCAACGAAGATAAATTCGCTCAGCGGCTTGCCCAACAGCGGGGTCATAATGCGATCCGCTTCGGCGAACAGTTCGGCCACGATTGGTTCGGCGGCGCGTAGGGGCTCGATCATGTTGACGTACTGCGAGCCTTGGCCGGTGTAAAGGAACGCGACTTTCGGCGCAGCGCCGCTCCCACGGAAGATGCCTTGCGGACGCAGGGCCTTCCAGATCGGGGCCTGGTTAGCCTTCAGCGCCTTCAGCGCCTTCGCCGATTTGTCTGCCAACTCGGCGGCATTGGCATAATCAATCACGAGCCGCTCTGGTGCGCGCAAGTCCGACTCTGCAGGAGCAGCGGGCACTGGTGCGCGACCGGCGGCGGCTTCTTTATGAACTGCCTGCAGACGCTCGATGAGTGCCGCAGCCGAGGTTGCGCCGATTACCAGCGCGCCACGAAGCGGAGCCTTCCGGGAAACGGCAGCGGGTGATGGCGCTGCCGTCATGCTGCCACTCTGAACCGGAGGCTGAGCCGCAACAGTGACACCAGCGTTTTTCTCAACCACTGGCGGTGG
>JBKQKT010000396.1:0-14264 GCA_052147365.1 Candidatus Korobacteraceae bacterium
AGGAACCAGGGGATGTTCTGCGCCAGGACGTTGAGCACCTTGCTCGAGGCGTCGCGTCCGGCCATGCCCTTGGGATCGGCAGGAAAAACGGGCAGGTTGCGGTCCCAGCCTTCGGGCAGTTCGCGGCGCTGCATCCGCTCGATTTCGTTGGCCAGCTCGGGATATTGAGCCTTGTACTTGGCGAACAAACTTGTCCACTCGGCGTGGGCCTGGGCTCCATGCGCCCCAATTCCCGCCGCGAAGTGTTCATAGACGCCGTCGGGGACGAGGAACTTCGCATCTTCCGGCCAACCATAGGCGCGCTTGCAAAGGCGAACCTCATCTTCTCCGAGCGGCTCACCGTGTGCGGCGGAGGTGTCCTGCTTGTGGGGAGAACCGTAGCCGATGTGGCTGTCCAGAACAATGAACGTCGGGCGATGTTTGGTTTCGCGGAAGATGGCGAGCGCATGCTCGATGCGATCGATGTCGTTAGCGTCACCCACCCGCAGCACGTTCCATCCATAAGCCATGAAGCGGGCAGCGACGTCTTCTGTGAAGGCTATGCTGGTATTGCCTTCGATGGTGATGTGATTGTTATCCCAGACCCAGCAGAGATTGTCTAGTTCAAGATGCGCGGCAAGAGAAGCCGCCTCCGCCCCGACACCCTCCATCAGGCAGCCGTCTCCACAGACAGCGTAGATGTTGTAATCGAAGATGGCAAAGCCATCCTTGTTAAATCGGTTGGCGAGCCACTTCTGCCCAATCGCCATCCCCACGCTGGTAGCGATACCTTGTCCGAGCGGTCCGGTGGTGGTTTCGACGCCCGAAACCAGGTGGTACTCCGGATGCCCCGGCGCTTTGCTGCCGATCTGACGGAAATGGCGAATATCATCCAGGCTGACGGACTGCTTTCCCAGGACTTCGTAGTCAGCGTTCACCGCCATGGTTTTGGTGAGGTGCAACGCGGACCAGAGCAACATTGAGGCATGACCGTTGGAGAGCACGAATCGATCGCGATTAGGCCATACGGGGTCCTTGGGATCGAATCGCATCACCCGATTCCACAGGGTGTACACCAGCGGAGCCAAGGCCATGGGCGTGCCCGGATGCCCGGAATTGGCTGCCTGCACGGCATCGATTGAGAGCGTGCGAATGGTGTTGATACACAGTTGATCCAGTTCTGCGTCGGTCACTGCTTTAACAGGCTGCGTAGCGCTCATAATCTCTCCTTCCTACTTGCCGGCTGCTTTCTCCAGATGCCCTCCGAATTCATAGCGCATTGCGGACAGGAGTTTGTTGGCATAGTCGGCCTCGCCGCGTGAGCTGAATCGCTCGTACAGCGAGGCGGTGAGAACGTGAGCCGGCACAGCCTCATCGATAGCAGCCTTGATCGTCCATCGCCCTTCGCCTGAGTCCGAAACCCGGCCGGCAAATTTCGATAGCTGCGGGTCCTCGGTCAACGCCGACGCCGTCAGGTCCAACAGCCAGGAAGCAATCACGCTGCCGCGCCGCCACACTTCGGCGACATCCGTCAGGTTGAAGTCGTACTGGTAATGTTCGGGATCGCGCAGCGGTGTCGTTTCCGCGTCAATCTCGTGTTTCTGCTTGCCGACATTGGCCGAGCGGAGAATTCCCAGACCCTCCGCGTAAGCGGCCATGATGCCGTACTCGATGCCGTTGTGCACCATTTTCACGAAGTGGCCGCCGCCGCTTGGACCGCAGTGCAGGTAGCCCTGCTCGGCGGTGCCTCCGATCTTGTCACGGCCGGGCGTCCGCGGAATGTCGCCAATGCCGGGCGCAATCGTCTTGAAGATCGGGTCGAGATACTGGACTGCCTTATCTGGCCCGCCGATCATCATGCAGTACCCGCGCTCCAACCCCCACACGCCACCGCTGGTTCCCACGTCCACGTAGTGGATGCCCTTGGGCGCAAGTTCCTTGGCGCGCCGAATGTCGTCGATGTAGTATGAATTACCGCCATCGATGAGGATGTCACCAGCTTCCAAATGCGGAGCGATTTCGGCAATCGTGCTGTCCACAAACGCCGCCGGAATCATCAGCCAGACAGCCCGCGGTTTCTGGAGCTTGCTGACGAAGTCTTTTATGGATGACGCTCCCACGGCCTTGTCCGCGACCAGTTCCTGTACCACTTGCGGCGACCGGTCGTACACCGTGCAATTGTGCCCCGCTCTGATCAGACGCCGAACCATGTTGGCGCCCATTCTTCCAAGACCCACCATTCCGAGTTGCATTGCTGGCTCCTCTTTCCGAAGATTGAAATGACCCCTGCGGGGGTCATTTCTCATGTGGTTGACGGCGAGTTACTAAATACCACCGGATTTGACAATCCGCGCAAAGTAAAGATTCTGGTTAGTTGGTCCCCTTGAGCTTCCGGTAGCGCCGGATCAGGTTATTGGTTGAACTGTCATGCCCGAGCTTGGGTTCTTCTTTGCCTTCCAGCTCGGGAATGATTCGCTGAGCCAGGACTTTGCCCAGCTCGACACCCCACTGATCGAATGAGTCAATGTTCCAGATAGCTCCCTGAGTAAACACTGAGTGCTCATAGAGAGCGACCAGCTTGCCGAGCACTGCAGGCGTGAGCTCATCAGAGAGGATAGTGTTCGACGGGCGGTTGCCTTCGAAGACTCGGTGCGGGACGAGCCAATCCGGCGTCCCCTCCGCTTTGACCTGCTCGGGCGTCTTCCCAAAGGCCAGGGCCTCGGTTTGGGCGAAGACATTCGCCAGCAGCATGTCGTGATGCCGCCCAAGCGGATTGAGCGTCTTATAAAACCCGATAAAGTCACAGGGAATGAGCCTGGTTCCCTGATGGATTAGCTGGTAGAACGAGTGCTGTCCATTGGTCCCGGGCTCGCCCCAATAGATGGGACCGGTGTCGTAGTTAACCTGCGTACCTTCGAGGGTAACGTGCTTGCCATTGCTCTCCATCGTCAACTGCTGCAGGTACGCAGGGAAGCGCTTCAGGTACTGCTCGTAGGGCAGCACGGCCACCGTCTGCGCACCGAAGAAGTCGTTGTACCAGATGGCGAGAAGGCCCATCAGCACCGGCAGGTTGCTCTCAAACGGGGCAGTGCGGAAGTGCTCGTCCATCTCATGGAATCCATCCAGCATGGCGCGGAAGTTCTCCGGACCGACGGCAAGCATGGTCGAGAGCCCAATGGCGGAATCCATGGAGTAGCGGCCACCTACCCAGTCCCAGAATTCGAACATGTTGGCCGTGTCAATGCCGAACTTTGTGACTTCGGCGGCGTTGGTGGAAACGGCTACAAAATGCTTGGCGATCGACTTCTCATCGCCGCCGAGGCCGGCCAAGGCCCACTCACGGGCCGAGTGGGCATTGGTCATCGTCTCCAGAGTGGTAAAGGTTTTCGAGGAGACGATGAAGAGGGTTTCTGCGGGATTGAGGTCCTGGACTGCTTCCGCGAAATCAGTTCCGTCGACGTTGGAAACGAAGCGGAAGGTCATCTCCCGCATGCTGTAATGCTTCAATGCCTCGTAGGCCATAACCGGCCCAAGGTCCGAGCCTCCGATACCGATGTTGATAACGTTGCGAATGCGCTTACCAGTGTGGCCCTTCCATTCGCCGCTGCGGATGCGGTTGCAGAAGGCAGCCATCTTGTCGAGGACGGCATGGACTGCGGGAACGACGTCTTCGCCGTCCACAACGATCGACTCGCCCTTGGGCGCACGCAAGGCCACATGCAGCACGGCCCGCTTTTCGGTGATGTTGATCTTGTCTCCGCGGAACATGGCGTCTATCCGTCCCCGGAGACCCGACTCTTCGGCCAACTGAAGCAGGAGCTTGAGCGTCTCATCGGTGATCCGGTTCTTCGAATAATCGAGGAAGAGTCCTACGGCCTCGGCGTTTAAGCGGTCGCCACGTTTCGGATCATCCGCGAACAGTTGTCGCAGATGCAGGTTTTGGACCTTCGTGTAGTGCGCTTCGAGCGATTTCCATGCCGGAAGCTGGATCGTAGCCGTCGCGGAAGCCATGTTAGGTGCTCCTTGTTACTCGTTGATTACGAACCAGTCACTATGCGAGCGGCACGTGGGCGATTACCTTCCTGCCACATACGAAATCCGCCCAAAAATGCATTGGCATTATTGCCCGCCCGGCAGCCTTTCGGCAGTTCCTTGAGTTGCTTGACGTTGCCTCCTCCCAGGACCACGTCTTCGGGCTCAAGAGCAGCAACCAGGGCGGCGACAACTGCCTCGACATTTTTTCTCCATTTTTTCTTGCCTACCCGCTCTAATGCGCGCGCACCCACGTAGTCCTCGAAGGTTGCCTTCTTGTAAGGGAGGTGAGCCAGTTCCATGGGCTGCACTTCGCCATCAATAATCATGGTGGAGCCCAGACCGGTCCCCAGGCCCAGAAAAAGCATCTTTCCGCCCTTATAGCTCCCTAACGCCTGCATGGCCGCGTCATTGATGATTCTTACCGGGCAACCAAATGCCTTTTCAAAATTAAAGCCGACCCATCCCGGCGCGAGATTATGCGGTTCCGCAACCGGACGTCCATGCATAACCGGCCCAGGATAGCCAATCGAAACCACGTCATACTTCCAATCTTCGGCGAGTTTGATGACGTCGGTGACCATCCGCTTGGGCGTTAGCGTCGGTCCAGACGAGGTCTTTCGCGGCCCATCCTCCCCAGTGGCGAGTATCTTAATGTTAGTTCCGCCGACATCGACGGCGAGCACTTCCATCCCAAACCTCCAGCACTTACGCTGTTGCTTTAAGCGTTGCGCTCTTCGACGCAATCACCGACATCAGTTCGTTCCAGGAATCGGAGAAGGACTTTGCCCCTTCGTCCTGCAGCCGCGCAGCCAGCGCGTCAACGTCCACTCCAGCCTGGGCGAACTTTGCCAGCATCTGCTCACAATCGCCGCCGTCAGCCGGCATAACTCCCGAGATCTCGCCATGGTCCGCCAGGGCTTTCAACGTGCCTTCGGGCATGGTGTTCACGGTTGCGGGTGCAGCGAGCGCCTTAACGTATAGAACGTCGGAGGCCTTGGGATCCTTGGTTCCCGTGCTGGCCCACAAGAGGCGCTGCGGATTGTAACCGGCGGCAACGATATTTTTCCAACGGGGCGTGGCCAGCAGATCCCGATAGGCTTTGTAGGTGCGCTTGGCGATCGCAATGCCCAGCTCATCGCGCAACTCCTCGGGGACTTTGCCCATGACCGCAGTGTCCCATCGGCTGATGAACACAGAGGCTACGGAGCTGACATTGGTGTCGAGTTTGGCGGCGATGCGTCGCTCGATGCCGCGGATATAGGCCTCGGCGGCCGCAAGGTAATGTTCCCGGGAGAACAGCAGCGTCACATTCACCGAAACGCCGGCGAAAATAGCTTCCTCAATCGCCGGCAGGCCTTCCTTCGTGCCCGGGATCTTAATGAACAAGTTGGGACGCGCGGCCCGATTATGCAGGTCCTTCGCCGCGACGAGGGTGCTATTCGTATCATGGGCCAGCAGCGGCGACACTTCCAGCGAAACCCATCCGTCCACACCGTGTGATTTGTCGTAAATTGGCCGGAAGAGCTCGGTGGCACGCGTGAGGTCTTCCAAGGCAAGTTCGAAGAAGAGCGCCTCCCCTGATTTGCCCTTACTCACTTTTTCCCGGATCGCACCATCGTAGCTCGAGCTGTTCTTGATGGCATGGTCAAATATCGTCGGATTCGAAGTGAGCCCGGTTACCGACAGCTCGTCGATGTAACCCTTGAGCGTGCCTTTGTCCAGCAGATCACGCGTGATGTTGTCGAGCCAGAGGCTCTGGCCGAGGTTGTGCAGCATCTCTGTGGCTTTCATTTTTTACCTCCACCCAAATGTATTGTTCGCGCTTAGCACTCCACGTGCCTGGCGTCGTTCCAAAACCGGATCACCGGTTCAGTGAGATTGTGTTCATAGCCTACCGCGCTCAGGCTGGCCGTGCTGAGTAGAAAAAATCTGCCCGCCGCAGGTTCAAGTCCCAGCCACCGTCCCGCCAGCACCCGCAGAAAGTGCCCGCTTGAAAAAACCAGGACCTTTCCCTTGATGTCGCGCAGGCGATTGATGACTAGGTCCGCGCGTGCGCCAACCTCAGCCGGCGATTCGCCGCCCGGACATCCGTCGCGGAATAATTGCCAGTCGGGCCTTTGCGCAAGTATCTCCGAGCTGAGAAGGCCTTCGTATTGGCCGTAGTTCCATTCCAACAAATTTCGATCGATCTCGGCGACAGCTCCGAAGCCTGCAAGTTCACAGGTCCGCAAAGCGCGCTGCAGCGGGCTGGAGAACACCTTCGCAAATGTCAGCCCCTTCAGCCGTTCTCCAAGCCGGACCGCATTCCTCTCGCCCCGCTCGGTCAGGGGAAGGTCGGTCAATCCTGTGTGCTGTCCCGAGAGGCTCCAGGCGGTTTCGCCGTGCCGGGCCAGATAAATGATTGGAAGAGCTTCGCTCATGACGCGGATCTTCGCTTTTCCCACTACAGCAACAGCAAGAAGGTGCTTCCAGTCAACGTGACTCTGTTCGTCACCACGAATAGCAGCGCTGTCAGGTTTGAAAGATTACCACAGGTGACGAGAACCATGACTCTACTTCCCGCCCAGCGTGAAATTAATGCCGGCGAAATATTTGAAGTTGTTCTGGTTGGCGCTGTAGGTCTTATATCCGAAGCGGGTTAACTGATAGTCGACCTCGAGGGGGCGGACCTGCACAGTCTTTGACAGCACGATGTCGAGGCCGCCGCCGAGCTCCATGGCAAAGGCATTGTTGTTGCCGCCGCCGCCCGTCAATTGATAAGAACCATCGCCCTTCGCCTTTAGCGCCGAAGCATAGCCGCTGGAGTGTGCCGCGCCATAGAGGGCCTCAACGAAGGGCTGGAACTTGCCTGGGCGCCACTTTAACTGCGGGCCGAACTGATAGGTGGACAGGTTGCCACTGGCGGAGCCGATGTAGCCCAAATCGTGCAGCTTCCCTGTCCATCCGCTTCCAAAAGCGTAATCCATGAAGTCAGCCTTGATGCCAAACCAATCCGCCAAGTTATACACAAACGCGCCGCCACCACCATTCAAGTTCTGGTTGCCTGTCCCGGGAATATTGGTGTGAAAGTTGACGTACGAATAGCCGCCCGCCAGTTCCACCTTGGGGAATTGCTGAGCTCCTGATACCAAGATGCTCAGAAACACGAACCCGAAGATATAGATCCAACTGCTGTTTCTCACAGACAGCTCCCAGAGCACTTGAAATCGAATCTCTTTCTACTTAGCCTCTCGTTCGATCGCGCCTCAACGAACTTGCAGATGGCTCACCGGCTCGACGCGGTAACCGTAACTGGTACCACCGCTGAGTACACGACTCCATCGGAGCCCGTGCCCTGTACCAAGACTAAATAGTTCCCAGTCGGTGTCAGTTGCCCAGACCCGCCGCCACAACTGACGCCCGTCAAAAGCGCCAGCAGAAGCAGCAGCGCCACAACTAACTGCAACACCTTCTTGCGCGGAAGCTTCCTGATGCGCAAAGATCCCAGCAGAAACACAGCCGGCATTCCCAGCCAGAGCGTCGCGTAAAATCGCGTGCCGGCTCTGAGCCGGGCCACAGTGCAACCCGAGATGGTGGCCATGGTGGTTCCAGGGAGAGGCGTTGTGACCGGATTGAAGGTGCAGACGCCGCCTATCTTGCTGAAATCCTCACTGCCAGAGATGCCCGTACCACTGACTAACGGACACGAAGGATTACGGAGAGTGCCACCGGACGAACAGCCGAAGGAAACCGGAGTTCGGTTAGCACCGCCGGGGGGCATGGTTATCCCCGGAGCGTTGTTAATGACCATGAGCGCAGCGGCGGAGAAGTGCATCAATCCACTGTTGTCTTGTCCTGTGACTGTGACGTTGTAGCAACCTATGGGGGTCGACAGCCCCGCGCTAATACTGAGAGTCGTGTTTAGATTACCGTCTACCAGCCCCGAACTCGGCGGATTGACGACGCAGCTTCCGCCCGCAAGCGGCGGATTCACACTGCACGACAGCGACACCACACCGTTGTAACCGTTGATGGGCTGCACCGACAGGTTGATGGCTTGGGCAAAGAACGGATCGTTGGCGTTGTTGTAGCCCTGAGTGACTGTGGCGTTGCCGGGAGTGATGGCGACGGCGAAGTCGCCCATTTGCCTGCCGGGAACCGGCACGACATTTGAGAGGCTGCCCGCGTAGAAGTTTATGTTTTGGGTGTATGTGCTCTGAATGTTATGAACACCCACACCAAACACAGGAACGTCGAGGAGTTGCCCGGTGGCCACTGTGCCGCCGAGCAGGATGCTCACCGTATTGCCGGCGCCCATGCCGTAATTGCTTATTGCTAAGTCAGGAACGTCGTCGCCGTTGAAATCCGCTACCGCGATCGGGAAAGGAAAGTTGCCGACCGGGTACGTCTGTTGCGGCTGGAAGGTACCGTCGCCCTTGCCCAACAGCACACCGACAGTATTGTCATTACCATTAGTTACGGCTAGATCAAGAATTCCATCGCCGTTGAAATCAGCCACCACGACGAGAGTGGGAAACTTGCCGACCGGGTACGTCTGCTGCGGCTGGAAGGTGCCGTCGCCCTTGCCCAGCAGAACACCGACCGTATTGTCCTTGGCATTAGTTACAGCTATATCCGCAATGCCGTGTCCGTTGAAAACACCTACCGCTACCCCGACAGGGAGGTTGCCGACCGGGTACGTCTGCTGCGGCTGGAAGGTGCCGTCGCCCTTGCCTAGCAGCACACTGACGGTGCCGTCCACGAAATTAGCTACTGCTAGGTCAGCAACACCGTCCCCGTTGAAGTCGCCTACAGCGATGCCGATAGGTTGCACGCCCACTGGGTACGTCTGCTGCGGTTGGAAGGTGCCGTCGCCGTTGCCCAGGAGCACACTGACTGTATTGTTGTCATATTCATTGGTTACAGCCAGGTCAGCAATGCCGTCCCCATTGAAATCAGCTACCACGACCCCGACAGGGGAGTCCCCGACCGGGTACTTCTGCTGCGGCTGGAAGGTGCCGTCGCCCTTTCCCAGCAGCACACTGACCGTGTTGTCGTTAACAAAATTGGCTACAACTAAGTCAGGAAACCCATCTCCGTTGAAATCCGCTACCACGACGCCGTTAGGGTTCAGGCCAACGGGGTATGTTTGCTGCGGCTGGAAGGTGCCGTCGCCTTTGCCGAGTAGGACACTGATTGTGGAATCGTTCTGATTGGTCACCGCCAAGTCAGGGAATCCGTCGCCGTTGAAGTCGCTTACCGCAACTCCGGCAGGTACATTCCCAACGACATAGGTCTGCTGCGGCAGGAAGGTTGACACGCCCGGGCCTGCGATTCCCGCGCTGCCCAAGCTTGTCATCGTCGTGAGGTCGTTGAATGTCGCGGTGCCGGTCGGAGCCGGGAACCCGAACCCAAACACCGAGGCCGTAAAGTCGTAGTTGTTGCCATCAGGCTGTGCAGACAGGGTGCTGATAGTTGGCTCGGTACCGGTAACATTGAGTTGCTGCGGCTGGGACGCGCTGGGCTGGAAGAAGTTCGTCCCGTTGTAGTGCGCAATCGGCGTGAAAGTGCCAGGCGCGAACCTCGTCTTAAGAGTGGCCGTGCCCGCGGCTTGACCAAACTGCACGAGTTGCACGGTGCCCAACACCTGCCTTCCAACCGAGAAGGTGACGGTGCCGACGGTAACGAGATCCCCCTCGATGGTCACCGCAGCCGTCAGTGTCACTACCTGGCCAGCCGATACCTGGTTCGGAAAGACCGTTAATGTGGTAAGTGTAGGATCCCCTTGTGCTCGCGCGCTCGAGGGAAAGAAAAGAATGGCGAAGGAGAAGATCGCCCAGTAGACGAGATCCTTCCCGAGATGAAGTGAGGACCCAAGCCGCACGAACTTTCCGGCAGCAGACATAAGAGCGTCCTACTTGGGGGTGCCCGGCCTATGCCGTTTCTCGCCTGAAAAGAGCAACCGTTCGGACAGATTGATGTCCGCAGCCGTGAGCGGCAGCTCGCGACGGCGAATGAACAGTTGCTTGAAAGCTTGAGCGCAGAACTTAGCACTAACAGTGCACAGTGTCAATGAATTTGTTCCTCCGCGGCCGCCTGCTGGCTGCAGTGAGCTCCGCTACTTTGATTTCATCACGTACACAAAATCCCAGTCGTCAGGAGGAGGCTCTACCATGAATTCCAAACAGCGTTGCAGCAGGACCTGTGTGGGGCCATCATAAGGATGGGCGGACATAATCGGACCAAACTTTCCCGCCGCTTCTGCCCAATCGCGGGTGCGGTAGCAATCCATGGCTTTGTTGTAATCGGTCAGCAGCGCTTCATAGGGACCAGCCTCTGACAGCGGCGCCAGCAATTCGTAGATCGTTACAGGGTGCTTCTTGCCTTTCACCCGGATCTTGTCCACCTCGCGGGCAACAAACTGGTGTTTGACCTGGGCATGTGTCGTTTCGCCGATGATGACCGAGGTGCGGTACTGCTTGGTCATGCCCTCCAGGCGGGAGGCGAGATTCACGTTATCGCCCATGACCGTCCACGCCAGGCGCTTGTCAGATCCCATGTTGCCGACATTGACTGGCCCGGTATTCAGGCCGATACCGATTGCGATTTCGGGACGCCCCCGGGTACGCCAATCTCGATTCAATTCGTTCAGGCGGCCGACCATCTGCAAGGCAGCGCTACAGGCGCGGTAAGCATGATCTTCCTGAGGTAAGGGTGATCCCCAAAACGCCATGATGGCATCGCCGATGTACTTGTCGAGTGTTCCGTAATGCTGGTAGAGGACGTCGGTCATGGCGCCGAAATATTCATTGAGCAGTAGCACGAGGTCGTCGGGGCTCATCCCCTCGGACAGGGTGGTGAAGTCGCGGATGTCACTAAACATGATGGTGAGTTCCTTGACTTCTCCGCCGGGCCGGATGTACTTCTGCGGGTCTTTCTCAATCAGGGCAATGACGCCGGGCGCGAGGTATTGCGAGAAGCTCTTGCGAATCGTTCGTTTCTCCCGCTCCTCAGACACGACACGGAAACTGGTCGCAGACAAATAGGAGAGGACCAGTGTCGTCGTGGGAACCACGAAGCTGAACCAGCGGCCAAACCAGGCAAAGCCGACGTACACGAAGCACATGAATAGGCCCAGAACGATGAGCGCAGTGGCCGTGGCGACGAGAGGACGGCAACGGCCAAACCAGAGTCCCAGTCCAGCACCGAAGAAAATAATGAAGCTGATGTCCACCAATTCTTCGCGCAGTCCGCGGATCAGGAAGGTCCGGTGCGGTTCGTCGCTGTGCAGTAGGTTGTCAATGACATTCGCGTGCACCTCGACTCCCATGTAGCCGGCGCCCTGTTTCTGGAACGGGGTGTTCCGCAGATCGGCAATCGCCAGAGCTGTGCTGCCGACCAGCACGATCTTGTCGCGAAAGGTATCAGGGGGAAGTTTCTGGAACAGGACGTCAACCATGGAGTAGTGCGGATAAGAGTGATATGGGCCGACGTAATTGATCAACGCCGTGCCGTCTTGCCATGGGTGTAATTTGTGCGATCCAAAGTCAATGTGATCGAGCCCTTCGGCTGAGATGTAGGCTGCAATCTGCTGGTCGGGAATATTCTCGTACTGCCGCAGGATCTGCAGGTCAAGCGAGGGGAAGAAGTCCTGGTCCTGATAGCGAATCATGAACACCGCTCGGCGCAGAGTGCCGTCAGCATCAGGGGCTATATTGAAAAAACCATAGGACGCGGCGGCTTCAGCTAATTGCGCAAGGTTGGGCTCAACCCCCGGATCAACCGGCCCTCCGGCTTGAACCCAGGCTTTCCCGAGATCGAAGTCCTGCCTGCCCGACTTGGCCTTCAAGACCTGGGGAAAAGCTTTGGCCCACACGATGTTGAAGTACTTGTCAGCCGACTCCGGATTCGCGAATTTAGCGCGGTCCGCGTCGAGGAAAAGATGGCCGAGGACGACATTGCCCGCACTCTTCAGAGCGTCTGCAAACTGGACATCGACATCAGCTTGTTCCTGGAGCAACTCGATCTGGTCTTTAAGGCCCGCGCTCTCCTTCGCTCCGAGGTGCCTTCGAAGGATGCCCAACATTTCCAGGGCTTCGCTGCTCGCGGGAGTGGGGAAATCCATGTCGAAGGCGATTACGCTGGCGCCTTCCGTTTTCAGCCTGCTCACAAGCATAGCGTAATAACGGCGAGGCACAGGATAAGACCCGATGGCCCCGAGCGTCTTCTCGTCGAGGCCGACAATCACAATTCGCGGGTCGGGGGGGCGATTGCCGCGGATGGCAAACCGAAGGTCCAGTGAACGTTGCTCAATGTCCTGCAGAAAGAGAAAACCGGCACGCTGGTTTTGACCGATACCTGAGAAGGCGAACAAAGCGAGACCGATGGCGGTGGAAGCAAGAGCCAGGGCGCCGTGCGCGTGCTTCGAAAGATATGTCCCCAGATCTTTCAGGAAACCCATAGCCCGGCCATGGTCTATTTACATCCACAAGGTTTCGAGCTTGAATTGATTTGCGTCAAGGCAACGGTCAGCCCAGCGGTGACAATCATGGCTGTGGCCACAATTATTTTGGTCCGCGTGGATACTCCCGCCTGTTTCTTGCCGAGCGCGGGAATGTTGGTGTCACCAATCGTGGTCTGCACGACCGCAGGAGGAGCAGTACTCGGTTGGCCCATCACATCCTTGCCGCTGACCTCAACCATTTGACCGGCATTAAGCGTCAGAGTAACTGTTGTGCTGGCTGCCAGTGTAACCGTCAACTGCCCCTGGTAGCAGATGACGGTGGTCCGGTTGTTGTCGTAGGCGACATAGAAATCAGTTCCAATCACTCCGATAACCGCATTCGGGGTTTTTACTTCGTATTTGCCCGAGGGGTTTGTGATTTTGACCACTTGACTGCGAAGCTTGCCATAGTTCATCTCAATCAGCGTCTGTTGGGCGGTCGCATCGTGTTGCACCACCTTCAGCTCACTGTTCGAGCCCAGGCTCAGGATTGAACCGTCCGTTAGGCCCGCTCGCAGGCGTCCTTTAACATCGGTTTTCAGCAGATCATTCCACTGAAGCGTGTCCTTGACGGTCAGCGGTTGCGCGTTTCGCGACGCATCCGGAATGAGGGCCTTCACTTCACCCGCCGGCTGATCGCCCGTCGGGATCGCCCAGGCTGGCGGCGCGACGAAAAGCAAAGACAGCACGATGGAAAGCAGTGATCGAAACATGCAATCTCCGGACCGGCGCGAGTTTTGAGGGAATGCTTCCCAGCATTGTCTCCTAATCGCGGCGCATGTCAAGGAAGTTTTGTCGAATGTCTTCCGACCGAAGCTCGCGCGGGATCAGTTTCTACCGGCGGAGACTGTGTTGGGCGGAAGTACTGCTTGACTTTCGTCGGATTACGGAGATAATGACGGCTCATACCCACGGTGCTATTCGCAGCTCACGTCACTTGCGTGTGGGGGATGGTTTGTCGCGAGATGGGGCAGGCAAGAGAGTCTTCGTGTAATCTCACTTGTTTGCTTTGCTGAAGAGGAGAGAAAAGCGCAATGGCTAGCCCAAGTGTCCCGGAGACAATGGAGCAGACGGGGGGCAGACCCGGCGACCCCTGCGTCATGGTAATTTTCGGCGCCGGCGGCGATCTCACGCGGCGCAAGTTGTTTCCTGCCCTGTACAATCTCGCGACCGACAATCTGTTGTCGCGCGAGTTTGCCGTTGTGGGTCTGGCTCGGGAGCCCATGAACACCGAACAATTTCGGGAGAAGTTCAAGAACGATATCAAACAGTTCGCTACTGGGGCATTGTCAGACGATTTGACGGAATGGTTCGCCAGGAGAATCTACTACCTGTCGGGCGAGTTCGGCGATCCGGCTGCTTACGCCAAGCTGCGGGATGTGCTGCAGCAAGCAGACAAGGAACATGGCACGCGAGGCAACTACTTTTACTACCTGGCGACAGCGCCCGTCTTCTTCGGGCAGATTCCCCAGCAGTTAAAAGCAGCGAATCTGATTGATGAAGAGGACAACAAATGGCGCCGCGTGGTGGTAGAAAAGCCGTTCGGTCGCGATTTCGACTCGGCATGCACCTTGAACGCACAGTTGCTTCAGGTTTTGCACGAGAACCAGATTTATCGCATCGATCACTACCTCGGTAAGGAAACAGTCCAGAACATCCTTGCATTTCGTTTTGCCAACGGCATCTTTGAGCCGATTTGGAACCGCCGCTACATCGACCATGTGCAAATTACCGTGGGCGAAACGGTTGGCGTTGAAAACCGCGGCGG
>JBKQKT010000397.1:0-4489 GCA_052147365.1 Candidatus Korobacteraceae bacterium
GCGAGCATAGCGCAGTCCGGCGACATGGTCCTTACGCTTGGCGCGGGAAGCGTCTGGCAACTCGGCCCTCGGTTGCTGGAAGAGTTAAGGTCCGCCGATGTGCAAGCGCACGGAAGCGGCGCTACAGCAGTTTAGGAATTAGGGTAAGCCGAGGTCGGGTAGATCGGGCCTTCAGGCCCGCTCTACCGCAAACACTTAGAATGCTCTGGTTGCCTCCTGCAAGGCCTGTGAGTTTACTCTTGTGGTTCAAGTTCGCCACTGAATCTCACGCTGGCGGTTCTCGATCTCCGCAGCGCAAGCGAAAACGGTTATAGTGGGGCGACGACCCGAAATTCTGGCCGTATTGCCCGGTTTTCATGCCACGAAAAGGCTTAGCCACACCGTCGGAAGATGAGGTCGAAGCAGCCTCCAGCGAGGCGTCGGCCCGCAAGCGCAGCTACGATGAGTCTCCGCTCGACGCGCGTATTCTCGACCTCGACGATGAAGCCGAGTCGCCCTTCCTGCGCGGCCAGAAGCGCGTTGCGGTGCGTCGCGGCGCGCTGCCGCGCAAAGCCGCCAGCCGGCTCAAGATTTCCCTCGTGCTGCTCGCAGCCGTCGGATGCTTGGCCGTGGCCGGGTTCGCCCTTCATCGCTATGCCACGCAGTCCTGGCGTTTTAGCATCGATTCCAGCGACAACATTACGATTTCCGGCACTCGGAGCGTTAGCCGCTCGCAGGTGCTGGAGGTGATGGCGAGCGACATTGATCGCAACGTCTTCTACGTGCCGTTGGAGGCCCGCAAGAAACAGCTCGAGCAGATTCCGTGGATTCAATCGGCTTCCGTGATGCGCCTGCTGCCCAATCGTCTCAAGGTGGTCGTCAAGGAACGCGTTCCCGTTGCTTTTGTCGCGATCAACTCGCACATCCAACTGATTGATGGCAATGGCGTCATCATGGAGCCGCCCGCGAATTCGCAGGCTGGCTACTCATTCCCCGTCATCGTGGGCATGACGGACGCAGACCCGCTTTCGATGCGGGCCGCGCGCATGAAGATTTACATGCAACTGATGAAAGACCTGGACGCCGGCGGGGCGCATTATTCGCGCGATCTGAGCGACGTGGACCTGTCCGATCCGGATGACGTGAAGGCCACTGTGACCGATCCGCAAGGGGCCGTGCTGGTGCATTTGGGCTCATCGAATTTCCTGGAGCGCTTTAAGATTTACGTGGCCCATGTGCAAGAGTGGAGGACGCAGTTCCAGAAATTGCACTCGGTGGACCTGCGCTATGAGCACCAGGTGATCGTCAACCCTGATGCGCTCCCGACTGCCGCCAGCGAAAGTACTCCAGTGGCAGAGGCACAAGCTGCTACAGCGCCGAAGAAAGCAGCTTCACCGCAAAAGAAGAAACACAAGTAAACAATGGGAAGCCAAGCCGAAAACCTGCTTACGGTAATTGATGTCGGTAGCGCCAAGACGTGCGTTATCGTCGCCGAAGTGAACGACTACGCCCTGCGCTATCGCGGGCACGGAATTTCTGACACGAGGGGAATGCGAAAGGGTGTCATTGCCGACCTTGACAAAGCGGTGAACTCCATCAAGAAGGCAGTAGAGGAAGCGGAAAACGTAGCCCAAGCGCCGGTGGGGCACGCTCTTGCCGGCGTCGCTGGCTCGCACATTCGCGGCGTAAACAGCCACGGTGGCATCTCGCTGGGCGCGCGCTCACGCGAGATCAGCCGCGAGGATGTGCGCCAGGCCGTCGAGAAGGCGCGCAGCATTGCCATCCCCGACGATCGCGAGCCGTTGCACCTGCTGCCGCAGGAGTTCATCGTGGACAACCAGGGCGGAGTGCATGACCCCGCCGGCCTGATGGGCCGCAAGCTGGAGGTCCGCGTACACGTTGTGACCGCCGGGACCACCGCGACGCAAAACGTCGTGACCGCGCTGAACCGCGCCGGCATTCACGTTGACGATACCGTCTTCGAAGCGCTGGCCTGCGCCGATTCTGTGCTCCAGACCGACGAGCGTGAGCTGGGCGTGTGCCTGGTTGACATCGGCGCCGGATCGACCGACCTCATCGTGTACTTCGAGGGAGTGGTGATCCACACCGGTGCCATCCCCATCGGCGGCGACCATTTCACCAACGACGTCGGGGTGGGTTTCAGTACTCCTATACCCGACGCCGAGAACATCAAGAAAATGTTTGGCGGCGCCGTAGTGACGCGCATTCCCCTGGGCAACGAGATCGAGGTGCCGTCCGTCGGAGACCGCCCGTCACGCATGCTGCAGCAACGCATGCTGGGCGAAATCCTGGAGCCGCGCGCGCGTGAGCTCATGGAGTTGCTGCGTGACCACCTGCGCCAGGCCGGCGTGTTCGAATTACTGGGGGCAGGTGTGGTGTTCACTGGCGGCGGCTCGCGGCTCAACTCGCTGCTGGAAGTTGCGGACGACATTCTGCGTTGTCCCGTGCGCCTGGGATATCCTGTGCCCATCGCCAAGCTGCCGTCGAACCTGTTGGAACCGGAGTTCTCGACCGCCATTGGGATGGTGCTGTACGGACATCGTGCGCGGCAGGCGCGCATGAACATTGATCGTGGACTCGGAGCAAAACTCAGGGCATTGTTTGCCAGACAAAACGCATAGAAACATGCTTTACCAAGCATTAGGGAGCAGAGATGATTGAAGACTTCAGCAAGAAGGACGAGCCCGAAGACGACATTCGCATTCACTTCCACGAAGAGCTGCTGAATACCGCCAAGATCAGAGTTATCGGCGTGGGCGGCGGCGGCGGCAACGCCGTCAACCGCATGATCGAGTCGCACCTGGAAGGCGTTGAGTTCGTCGTCGCCAATACCGACCTGCAGGCGCTGAAACTCTCTCACGCGCCGGTAAAGATCCAGCTTGGTGTCAAGCTCACCAACGGCTTGGGCGCGGGCGCCAATCCCGAAGTTGGCCGCAAGGCCGCACTCGAAGATGCTGACAAGATCATCGAAGCCCTCGAGGGCGCCGACATGGTCTTCGTCACCACCGGCCTCGGCGGCGGTACCGGTACCGGAGCTGCTCCCATCAGTGCCTCCCTTGCCAGCGAAATGGGCGCCCTCACCGTCGCTGTTGTCACCAAGCCTTTCGCCTTCGAGGGCAAGCGCCGCCAAAACCAGGCGGAGCGCGGCTTGCAGGAGCTGATTGACTCCGTAGACACCACTGTCGTCATCCCCAACGAGAAGCTGCTGGCCGTTGCCAAGGACGCCGGCTTCTTCGAATCGTTCCGTGTTGCCGACGACATTCTGCGCCAGGCAGTTCAGGGCATCTCTGACATCATCACCATCCCCGGCATTATCAACCGCGACTTCGCCGACGTGAAGACCATCATGGCGGGTATGGGCTACGCCGTGATGGGTACGGCGACAGCTAAGGGTGATGGCCGGGCCACGCGCGCGGCGCAGGCAGCCATAGCCTCGCCGTTGCTGGAAGCTGGCGCTATTGATGGCGCGCGCGGCATTCTCATCAACATCACCGGCTCGAGTTCGCTACGCCTGGCTGAGGTAAACGAAGCCTCCACCATCATCCAGAGCGCTGCCCACGAGGACGCCAACATCATCTTCGGCGCTGTACTCGACGAGAAGATGAAGGACGACGTAAAGATTACCGTCATCGCCACCGGCTTCAAGGACGTTCCCCGTGAGCGTGAGCATGCCAACCCTGCCGTTGACGCTGTACACAATGTCCGCGCTGCCAGCGTAAACGCCACCTACGAAGTGCCGTCAGTAAGCCAGCCAGCGTTCCCATCACGTAGCGCTCTTCGTAGTGATGGCGTAGAAGAGCCCGTTAGCGCAGCAGAACCCGAGGAGTACCGTGCTGCTGAACGTCCTTCTGCTATCTCCTTTGTTCCTGACGACATGGAGGACATCTCCGAGATCGTGCGACACGCCGAGCCCAAGGAAGAACAGCCTGTCCCCATCGAGACCGTCAGCAACAGCCCCGACATCAACTACGATGCCGACGACCTGGAGGTACCGGCGTTCATGAGGAAGAGGGGACAGTCATGAATACCGGGGCCACATAAACAAACGCATTTGGGTGCAAAAGCGTTACAGGATTTTTCTGTAAAATTTTGTTAAGCGTTCCAAAATGGAACCCACCGCTGCGTGCAAAGTTCGTAAGTTATTGATTCTCCGTTGAGACCGGTGCGCAGCGGTCTCGCGCCCCTCATCAACCCTGGCGGATTGCGTCCTCTGGTTGAGGTCGAACATTGGGAGCTTTCCGTAGAACTTCATCATCCCGACTCCCGTAGTCCCCCCTGCGCGCCTCTGGAAAAACTCTGCTGCCGTTTCCGCCACCCCCACCTTTTCTGCCACCGCAACGGCCATCCACTGGTTCAGTGACACTCCGTCCTCCTTCGCCAGGCGCTGGGCCGCCTTCTGGATGGACACGGGAAGCCCGGATATTGTAGGTGACCAGGGCATCCGCCTCGCCGTTGATGGCTGCCTCCAGCATTACCGAGGGCGGTAAGA
>JBKQKT010000398.1:0-15128 GCA_052147365.1 Candidatus Korobacteraceae bacterium
AGGTGCTGACCACGCTGCCCCTCATGGAAAACTCGCAGGACTTCGTCTTCGACAACCAGATGCTGGCCCAGTGCGTATATTTCGGCTTTCGCATCGGGGAGGTGTCGTGCCCGACGAAGTACTTCGAAGAGGCCTCGTCCATCAACTTTCGCCGCAGCGTAAAGTACGGCCTCGGAGTGCTGCTGACCAGTCTTCAGTTTGCCTTGAGCAAATGGGGCCTGGTTCGCCTGCCGCGCTTCAGCCCACAGGGAAAGAAGCTCGACCTCATGCCGAAGTTCGGTGACGCGGTTGGAGAGCAACTCAGCAGAACGGAGTGAGGGGTTGCGGTTCCAGTGGGTGGTTGAGAACCGGAAGGAAGCGCTATTGAAACTTCAAGCTAAAGCCCTGGCCTTTGAGGCGCCCCGTTCGGCACGACCAGAAAGTCGTGCCCTAACACAACACGATCAAACTTTGTGAGGTGAGGGCTAGAATGACGCCCGACCTGCTATCGTGCTCGGACTGGCGTGGCTGTAGGGCGGACAGGCACTGAAGAAGAGATCGCGAGCCGCTTGGCAGCAAAGCTGCTGCCCCCGATCAGCAGCGCCGAAACGGCCCACGGAATCGCTAGCGAGTAGTGAAACAGTTCCGGCCTGAAGCGGATTGCCGCTATCCACATCAGGAGTCCTAACAGGCCGCTCACCGAGGTAAGCGCACGCTCAGGTAGCCAAGGCGTGCCGCACATTGCCCAGACCGCCAAGGCGAAGGGAAACGCTCCTACGACGTCCACCAGATAATGCTCACCGCCGCCAAGTGTGGCCAGCACGGTCAGCAGCAGATAGGCGAGCACGATCCAGCGCCAGCGCGAAGAGCGCCATAGCCAATAGACCAGCAGGGCCCAGGCGACGTGCAACGAGGGCATCGCATTGCGCGGGAAGGCTGAATCCAGCTCAACCGGATGCAGGTCCGCAGTACCGACGTCGGCGCAGCTTGCCGGTTCTTCGCCCAGATAGCAGGGCGATCCAAGCAGGTAAACCGGGCCACAGGCAGGCAGCAGCCGATAGGCCTGCATTCCGAGCAGCCCCGTCAAAACCATCATCACCAGCACGCGCATCGGTTGTCCTTGCCGCCCCAGCAAATACGCGTAGGTGGCTGCAATTGTCAGTATCAGGCTTTCGTACACCACGCTGATGAGCGGGAACAGATGCAACCGCTCGACCCATCGATTAGCCAATAGACTTGGGTTAAATCCATAACCCAGGTCGGCGTAATAGGTGTAATTGTCGAGCGTGTAGGAGCTGCCGCCGGCACCCCGTCCGAAGACCCAGGCGCGAAAGAAAACGTACAGCACACACAGGATGGCGGGCGCCAGGGTCCATCGTGGTACCTGTTTCCGAAGCTGAAACCATCGCAGCGCGACAATAAGCGCGCCGAGTAGCCCAAGAATCGTAGGGCGGATGAGCAGAGAGTTCATGCTTTGCGATTCAGTGAGGCCGTTTCATGCCCGGGGAATTGGTCCCGTGAGGATGACCATGACAGGTCAGGGTACAGGAATTCGTGGCACGGCTATATGAAATTGGTGTAGTACCGTTAGGCGCAACCACGTTGATATCAAAGTTCACCAGCCGCTCGCCCGAAATGTAAGGGCTGGTGGCGCCCATTCCGTGCCCGGTGTGGCAGGTGGAACAAGTGAATCCATCGTTGATGTGCCGGCTGTGCTGGGTGAAGCTCGAGTTCGTCATGATGAGGCCCAGATCGTGACACTTTCCGCACAACCCGTAAGGGCCATTAACGGTGAGATCGGGGTTGGGAAACAAGTTGGTGATGAACTGGCCCGGCGCGGGCGCCTGCGAGAACTCATAGCGGCGTTCCAGGATGTGCGTGAACTTCGATCCGTGCGGCCCATTAGGTCCGGCGCCGCCAAACTCGCGGTTGTCGTCACTGTTATGGCAATCGCTGCAGAAGACTTGAGTGCCCATGGGGCGCCCCTGGCTGACCCCATCAAGATTCGTCATGTATTGGCGCAAGCTGGGCTGGGGAAATGGGCTGCTGCGGGGATGAGTAACGGGGTGGCTCGAGGTCGCGTTCTGGCTGAATTGCGGGATGACATTCAGGGGATCGGGCGCGGATACAGCCCATACCGGCGCGTACCCAAAGACGGGACTGCTGACCTTCCCGGTGCTGGTCCCATGGCAGCGCAGGCAATTCTCATATTGGTTGATCGCGGGATAAACAATCGTCACGCCGTCCGTCGCGCTGATGCCAGTCACATTGGTCTGCGAAATGCGTATCAGTGGCGGCGGTGGAAAGCTAGCGACCCTTTGGTCAGCGTGGCCGCTGTGGCAGTCCGCGCAAGTTGAGTGCCGGTTCTGATTCAGCAACGCGTTCTCCGCAGCATCGTGCGTGTAGTTGCCCGTCGTAAAGGGATGGCTGATCTTGGCGAACTCTGCAAAAACGTTGGGAGCGGAAGGAGAGAGATTCGAACCACCGTTGTGACAGGCGATGCAGTCCTGCTCGTTTTGTCCACGCAATATTCGTTGCGGCCCAGCCGCGTTATGCGGCATGTGGCAGCCATTGCATCCGTTCTGTGCGATCGTCCCGTAGCCGCCGACGTAAGGCTGATTGGTTGTCTTGTTGGTGGCCGTATTGTGAATACTGTTCGCCCATCCTGCCAGGTGGTTGGTCTGCCCCGAGAGCACGCGGGTCGGATCGTGGCAGTCGAGACACATCTGGCTGCTTGAGCTATCCACAACCAGGAAATTCAGGTTGACCGGATCACCTGCCTGCACATGAGGATTGTGACAGCTGGTACATTCAATGTTGCCCTTCACCAGCCTCACCCGGCCAGTAGGATCGCCGGTCTTGCCTTGCGATACCAGGCTCGCCACCAGGTCGGGCGAATCCTTCATCGGCAGCATGAGGCTAAACGGATGCGACGACTGCAAAGCGGTGCCAAAGATGTCTATACCCTTCATGTTCCCAGTGATCGGGATCTTCTGGTAAGCGATGGTTTGTCCCAACGCAACCGTGCCGTCATGGCAACTTAGGCACAGGCTGCTGTCAGCGCCCAACATCGGTTGCGTGCCCTTTTCTACGTAGGTGCTGCTGCCATACAAAGTGTAGGTCGCGGTTGAGAGTTGCTCATCCCACAACGGCGAGGGAATGCTGCCGCCCAGTCCGGAGTGCGGAGCGTGGCAATACAGGCAGGCCTGGGAGGCAATGCCGTGTACCGGCGAGGAGCTGCTGGGAGAAAGATCATGCGAGCCCAGCACGTCTTGCTGAATCTGTGCCGCCAAAGCAGCGGCAAACAGCATGACTACTCCGCAGGTCCATGTCAGCTTCCGCATCACTGCATGCCCCCTGCGGTCTTCTTGGTCAAGGCGTGGTAATGAAATACCTCTACCCGCCGATTGAACGAATCCACCACGAACACGCGATCGTTGTGATCAATAAACAATCCGGCCGGCGCTTGAAAATCCCCGAAGCCGGTTCCCCTCCGCCCAAAGTAATAGAGCAACTGTCCCTTCTGATCGAACACCTGGACGAGGCTCGACAATCCCTCTACGACATAGATATGACCTTCCGAGTCCAAGCCCACTCCCTTGGGCCGAAACATGTCCCCGTCGCTATCGCCCAGCTTTCCAATGGCGTACTGGAACTGGCCCGAACGGTCCACCACCTGGATGCGAAAGTTCATCGCATCCACGACCATCAGGTTCTTGCCCACTAGCCGCAGTTCCGTGGGAAAGTTAAACTCCCCTTCCCCGCTGCCGTTCTTCCCAATCGTCTGCAATACGCTGCCCTGCATGTCGAGGACGAAGATCTTATTGCGCAGCGTGTCGGTCACGTAAATTCGCTGCTCGTCGGAATCCACCGCGATCCCCGTCGGCCGTTTGTAGAATCCTTCGCCGCCTTTAATACTGCCGATCACTCGCCGCAACTTGCCGTTGGCATCGAAAATAAAGATTTTCCCCGCCTCCGAGTCAGTCACGTAGATGTTGTCCTGCTTGTCCACCGCGACGCACTGCGGCGAGCGCAGCGGGTCTTTCCCCTCGGTATGCGAAATGAACTTGTACTTCTCCTGGGGAAAATCGAAGATATGGATCCCCATGGCGCCGGGATCGGTCACGATGACGCGATCGTGGGAATCCGTCACCACGCTGTAGGGCCGCTCCATGTGATGGAACTCCGGCGGCCCGGCGATGATGTCCACCAGCTTGTTCCAGAAGCCGCGCTTGATTTCCATGTCGCGCTGCGAGCTGAAGCTGCGCTCGAAGACCAGCTTGCGTCCCTCCGGCAGCAGCAGGACCGGAACTGTGACTTCGGTGGCCTTCTTTGACTTCGCGCCCACGGCCATGGGCGGCGTCAGTAGCAGTGCGATGGCGCAGGTCAGGGCTACGGCCCGAAGCAGCGCGCATCGGGGGCCATGCCCTAGAAGAAATTGAACCATCTTGAGATCCCGAAGTAATAGGAGCTTAGCATGGACGGCGGAAGCCCCGACGCGCTGAAGCCCTGCACAAATTTGCTGTATCCGGCGTTCATGGACAATTGGCGGAAGTCGTAAGTAATCCGGCCGTTGATGCTTTCGTTGGTGTTCTCCGAGCCGGTCGTTCCGCTCAGCGTATTGCTGAATGCCCGTGAGTAGCTGGCCGTCAATATGAGCCGGCGAATCGGACTGCTTCCCAACCCTATTCCATACCCGTGACCGCCATAAAAAATCAGGTCAGTAGGAATGATGACCGGTGGCAGCGGCGTTGGGACAAGGCCTGTACTCCCCAGCAGCGAGTTGCCACTGGTCTTCGTATAGTTCGCATTGACGCCGATCCATTTCCCGCTGAGACTGGTGGAGTAATACTGGCCGGAGTTTCCGTAACCCGGTATGTTCAACAGGCTCTTCGAGCCGCCGGCGGTGGCGTTCCAACTCAAACTGCGCAATTTGTGTCCTACACTGCCGTTGAAACCGAAGCCGGAAGTGGTGTAGCTGATCAATGCCGTCTGCGCGTTCTGCGAATAGTTGGCGGCGCCGTTTACAGTCCAGCCTCCAATCTGCCGGGAGTAGTTGGCCAACGCCAGCAAGCCGGTGGTGGCCTGGCTGGTGCTGGTGTTCTCATTTAGGGAAAGAGTCAGTGCTGAGCTGAAGGTGCCGCCCAGCAGGTGCCTCCAATACGTTACCGACCCGCTAACTGTCGTACCACTGAAGCTGCTGCCAAGATAGCTCTGCTGGCGGTAGTCAACGTTGGCCAGTGCGAACAAGTGCTCGAGGAACTTGTAGCTTCCGTATCCGTCCACATTAAAGGAAGTCGAGGTTGAGCCGGGAGTGTTCTGCTGAAGGACGCCGCCGGACGTAATGATGGTCTGGTAAAGCGAGCCCAGCAGGTTGTTGGTGTAATTGCTTGACACGCCGAGGTCCAGCTTGTCGAGAGGGTGGAAGTTGGCCGAGGCGTTCACCGTATCGACGGCTCCAGAATAGGAGGTGTCCGCGTACTCAGAAGTGAAATAGGAGTGATTGTAATTGGCGGTAAAAGAGCCATACCACGGTAGCTTGTGGGAAGCGCCAAAGTTGAACCCGCTGTTGTGAGAATCGGCGGTCTCCTCCTGCTGGTTGGTGAAAATCTCCGGGAACTGCGACTGGCTGGCAGCGTTTATGTAACCGCCAGTCAGGTTGAATCCGGCAATCTGGTAATTGGCGTGGAAGTTGAAAGAATGAAAAGCGGACGTCGCGTCCTCATCCACGCCATAAATTGAATTATCAGTGTGGCCCTCCAGGAAATTGAACGAAAGATTGGGGAGACCCGGTTTGTTAATCCCCCATCCGATGTTCAATGCGTCGCCATTTCCATGGGTTGTATAGTTGGGAAATCCCGGCAATCCGAAAATTCCCGAACTGTTGTAGCTCTTGTTGTAGCTGATGGAACCTGGGTAATTGCTGCCGGAGAAGATGCTCGCACTGGCGCTCACCCCGCTGCTGTCGGAAAGCGATTGTGAGGTGGAGTTCAGCCGCGACTGGTTGTAATAAGGGTTGATATTGAAGGAAAGAAAACTGGGGCTGTAATAAGAACCGCTCAAAGCGGCGTTGCCGCCGAAGGTGAAGCCATGATCGGAGTTGGTGAAGTTCCCATAATCGGCTGTGTATCCCGCCTGAAGCAGGGCATTCAGATCCAGGCTCACGTTTTCGCCCACCGTGACCTGTGCCGCCGCGCTTGAAACCAGGACCAGAAGCAGCGCACCACCGATCCATGTCCAAAGTCCCTTCATCTCTTACTGCCCTTCCTGGGAACCGACTAACCCGGTAAATGCACGAAGGATGCCGTTCGGAACGGGGAGCAAGAAGCAAAAATAGCTAATGTTTACAATAGTTTAAGGAGAGGCCGGATAGGTTCGCCAAACCTTTGTGGGGCATCCACCACAGCGCGCGGTGAAATCACCCACTATAAGCGGTAAGCTCTTGAGTAGGCAGCACGTTAGGAGGGATGTATCAGGCACCGAAATGCCATCCGTACCTTGCGGGAGTAGTCCAGCCTAGGAGCGCCGGGTAAGCGGAGAACTCAATTTTGGGGTGTCATCCCGAGCGAGGAGGTCGCCCTGGCGACCGGCGAGTCGAAGGACCCCTATAATCGCGGGTAAGCTGATGGTATGGGGGTTCTTCGACTACGCACGATCCCGTGCCCGACTCGTGCTCCGCTCAGAATGACAAACCTTGAAGGGGATCCGCGTTCATCCGCGAAATCCGCGGTTAAAGATTCTTACAGCTCTTCCACCTTAGCGTTGGTGCGCAGCTTCTTGTCGAGGCTGGCCCGCAATTGCTCCTGCTTCTGCTGTTGCATGTTTTTCTGCAGCGAATCCTTCACCTGGTCGAAGGTCCTCGTGCCAGCGGGCACGTGGGCATTAAGCCGGATGATTTGATAGGCCCCGCCGTACTCAAGAAGATCGCTCACCTGCCCCGGTTGCATGGCCAGCAGCACCTTCACCACGTCGGGAGGAAGCTTGGCCCGCTCCACCGCATGGTGGTCGCCCATCATCACGCGATAATCGTCTTCGGAAATCTTTTCTGCCAGGACGCCAAAGGTCTCGTAGTTGGTGGTGGCCTTCGCCTGCTTGACGGCGTCTTGTGCCCGTTTGCGCGCCTCTTGCAGTTGCGCGGGCGTGGCCTTGTCCGGCGGAATGACCGATATGGTCTGGAACGCGAAAGACTCCGTCATGCGGAATTGATCAGGGTTCTTGTCGTAATAGGCCTTGGCTTGGGCGAGGGTTACAACGGCCTTGCTCTGCACGTCCTGCCGTAAGAGCTGGTCAATCAGCATGGAACGGCGAATCTTAGCCCGCAGCGCCTGCTCCGAGCCGCCGCCTTCGGTCTTGAGGTAATACTTATAGTCATCCGGGTTCTTGAACTGTTTGCGGAAGTCCACCACCGCTTTCTCGAGCTTGGCCTGCGAAACCGTCATACCCCGCCGCTGCGCCTCCTGGTACACCAGTTCCTCGAAGACAATCATCTTCAGCGCGCCTTGCCGGATGGAAGACTCCAGCTCGGGGGGAAACTTGCCGTTGTGCTGGCGGGCATAGGGGAAGATGTTGTACATCTCGCGCAGCAGGTCGTTGTCGGTCAGGACGGCTCCGTTGACGCGGGCAACGGGCTTACCTGATGCCAAGGGCGCCGGGGTTGTGCTGGTCGGCTTCACCGCCCCTGACGGGCTGTGTGAAGACACCATCTGTCCGAACGCCGGTAAACTTGCCAATGCCAACAGCGTGATCCAGATTGATAAGAGGTACTTCATGACTTCCTCACAAAAAACTCGCAAAAAGAAAGGGGGAGAAAACTCTCTCCCCCGAAGTGAATATCCCGGCATACTAGACCGTCGGGATAATTCCATTGTGCAGTTCGTTGGACTCGCCGCCGTGGCAGTTGCGGCAGAACTGCGCCGCAGAGTTGCTGGCCGGGTTGCCCGGGTTGTAATAGCCGCGTACGAAGAACATCGTCTGATAGGTGCCCTTCGTCCCGGCGATGGTGCCGTTGTAGGCGGTCATGCTGTGCTGGTCGTGGCAGCTAAGGCAGGACACGCCGTTCGTGTCAGGATTGCCGGGGTACAGAACCAGGCTGACGGTGAAACCGTAGTCCTTCACAAACTGCGAGGACGCTGGCCCGTTCATCTGAAGTATGCCACCAGCGCTGAAGGTGCAATCCCAGTTGTACTGTCCGCCGCAACCTACGGTCGCCTTGGGTCCCACTGGGTGGTCATTGTTGTAGTCGCCCGCGGTCATGTTGTTCTCGTTGCTGCCCAGCCAGGTCGGAGCCGTCCCGCCGATTTTGTTCGGGATCTGCTCGACCGTCTGACCGGTCATCATGCCGTTCTTCGCCAGGTTGCCGTCATGGCAGCTCAGGCAGAACATCACGGTGGTCGACGGATCATGCGCACCAGCCAGCGTATTCGCCGGCAGGGTGATGGGGTAGCCACCGGCATCGCCGAAGGCAAAGGTCTGGTTGTAATACGGAGTCAGGTCCGCGCCCCACAGTGCAACGTCGCCTGAAGTCGGATCGCTGGTATTGATGCCGTTGCCGTGAGCGCCGCTATGCGGAGCATGGCAGGCCACGCAGCCCCGGCCGTAAACGAGGTGAGCGCCCAGGACGTCGGAGGTTGGCACATATTGAGGAGGTTGCGCCATTACGATCGTCGCTGCGACGAACACCAGAAGAAGAACTAACATTACTTTTTTCATGAGATCGATCTCCTGATATTTATTGCAATTTGTACTTCTGTTGCCGGGAGGCCTGGCCCCTTCTGCCTCCGGCTGTGGATAGTGCAACTGGCTGGCCAAAACTGAACCGCAGTTCAGAACGGCCATATCTAGCGTAAGTCATTGAAAATAAAATAGCAACTTGTCGGAGATGGAACATAGAGCTTGCGCCCTCAGAGTCTCAACTGCGTGAAATAAACCACCCGGCTTGAGCATTATGTCAAATTCCCCAACTCGTGCCAGCTGGCTGGCACAGACAAGGGAAGGTGAGAGTGGATCCCGCTACGCAAGGCAGGTGCGCAGAGTTCCGTTTCGGAACTCCTTAACAATTCTTTACAAGAAATCCTGTAACACTTTTTCGCGTTCCGGCGTTTATTTGTGCGGCCCTAGATTTACTTTGGCGGTGGTGGCGTTGTTGTCGTTGGCGCCGGTGAAGCATCTTTTGCAGCTACGCTCTTGGGTGTCTCCGTGGTAGCGCCACCAGCTCCCTGAGCGGCTTCTTTCTCCTGCTTCAGCTTGTCGGCTTCAGCGTCGGTAACGTAGCGGAACATCTGCACCCTGCCCTGATACTGCTCGGAGACGATGACGCGGTTGGTCTTGTTGTCAATGGCGATGCCATAGGGCTCCTGGAATTGCCCGGGGTACCCGCCCAATTCGCCAAAGTAGATCAACAGCCTGCCTTCGTTGTTGAATACCTGTACCCTCGACTGCGCTGAGTCCACTACCCAGATGTGACCGTCTACGTCAACTGCAATTCCTTTGGGACGTACGAAGTACCCCGGCCCGTCTCCGTTCTTGCCGAAGGTGCTGATGAAGTTTCCGTCGGCGTCAAAGATCTCGACGCGGTCGTTCAGGGTATCAGTGACATAGACACTGCCGTCCTTGTCAACAGCAATATTAGTGGGAAGGGAGAACAGACCCGGCTCGGACGCCAGATGTTTGTTGCTGGGCTTGCCAATTTTGCGTAGGAGTTTGAAGCTGTCGGCGTCGAATACATCAACTACGTCGTTCCCGGTATCTACAACATAAAGCAGGCGGTTGGTGGAATCGATGGCAATGCCACCCGGCCGCACCAGCACCTCGGCGCCGAACGTGTTCTCGGTCTGGTGCTTGGGGCTGATGACCGCGACATGATGCAGTTTGTCGTCGCTGACGAAGATGCGGTCGTTGTCGTCAATGGCCAACCCCACAATCAAGGCGAAGTGGCCTTCGTGACCGTTACGGATCATCTCCACCGCTTTGGTCTCGGGGTTGAAAATGAATATGGCGCCAGCACCCTGGTCGGCAGCGTAAACGTTGCCTTTGGAATCGAAGCCCACGCCATAGACACGGATAAGCTGAAAGGGAAGGTTAAGGTCCTGGTCTTGTACGGGCTTGGTGCCGGCAAGGCGGTCCATCCAGGTTTGCTTTGGCTTATTGTTCTTCTTGTTGACGGCAGCGTTGAAGTCAATCTTTTCGCCAGTAAACTGCTGCATGAACCGGATGCGCGCGATCGCCGGCGGGTTTGGCCATACGATCTTGCTGATGTCAAAGTTCACTCTCTTGGGCAGGCCCGCGTTGGGGTCGGCAGCTGCCTTGTTCTTCTTCTGCGCATAGCCGGCGTTGGACAATAGGAATACCGTGACCATTGCTAACACCGCGTTCACGACTATCTTCCAACTATGATTCAGGTACTTGTTTCGGGCTGACATCTTCAACTCTCCATCGAAAGCTATTTTTTTGGCCGTATCAGCGTGCTCTTGTGGCAGGTATCACAGAACGCCATGCCTACTTTCTGGTCTTTTACCAGCAGATCAGCTTGTGCCGATGAGTGTGGCTGGTGGCAGGTCAAGCACGTCATCTGGCCTGCTGCCGGGTTCTTGGAATCTACTGGACCAGTTACGGGATGGAAGTCTACCGGGTGTCCTGCATTGTACTTTAGCGGCAGAACCGGCACCTTGTAGGGAAGCGGCAGCTTCACCTGGCCGTTAAAGATGGCAATCATGTGCTGACTCTCCAGCTTCTCGGGCACCGTGTCGGGCCCGTGGCACTCCAGGCAAAGGGTGTTAACGTTGGCTGCGCGCAGCAAGTGGGCGTTCTCACCGCCATGGGGCTGATGACAAGTCGCGCAGCCCGTCTTGTATGCCGGGGCATGCAAATGGGCCTTCTTTCCCTGCTCGGCCTGGTCGGAATGGCAAGTCAGGCAGGCGTTCACCGGATCAGGCTGCACAAAGCCCGGCGTCTTTCCCGCATGGGGATTGTGGCAAGCGATACATTCGCCTTGCGCCCCGGGATGCTGGACCTTGGCGCTGTCAATCTTCTTGGCCTGCTCGTCATGGCAGGTGACGCAGAGCGCCTTGGAGTCGGACTGCGTCAGGACTACTTTGCCGTCTTTGGCAGGCTGGTGACAGGTGTCGCAGGACTTGCTTTCAAAGGGTGGATGGGTGAACTTCTGCATCAGCTTGGCTTGCGACGACTGGTGCGGGTCATGACACTGTACGCAGTTGGCAGTGCCGAAGGGCTGGCCCTGATGTGCCTTGATTAACCCGGCATCCTTCGGGTCGTGACAGTCAACGCACAGCGCCGGCGCGGCCTTGGTCAGGTGATAGTCGAATTCCTGCTTGCCCTTTTCTCCCACCTTGTGCACCACGTGACAGGTTTCACAGCCCATGTCCAGCGCGGCGTGGCGGCTGCCGTTGGCCGGAACGTTTAGTCCCTGGGTATGGCAGGTCAGGCAGAGGTTGTCGTTCTTGGTGGCTCCGTCGGTTGACTTCAGCAACTGGAATTTCACGTCGCCGGTGTGCGGGTCGTGGCACTTGAGACAGTCGCGAACCGCTGGTGGATGGACCGTTCCCTTCAGCTCGGTGGGGTTCTTATCAGAATGGCAGGTAAAGCACAGCGCCTGCGGTGTCGTGGTAGTCAGTTTGATCCGGGTGACGTCCTTGGTCACGCGGATTTCATGACAGGTGGTACAGCCCATCGGGAGAGCGGAATGAACGAACTTTCCTTTGGCTTTGTCCTGATGACATTCGGCGCACTTGGCGGAATCCGTTTTCGGTTCCAGCGGCACCGGGTGGATGCCGGCCAAGACCAGAGTCGCACTGAAGAAAAGCCCTAACCCCACAATGAATCGCAGAACCCGTGTCACAGACTGCCTCCGACTCTTACCCAAGATTCTGTGCACGACAATTGCCGGAAAGAGCTATCCGGCAGGTCGGCACAGAGCGCCGATCGTAAACCGCTGATTCAATTGATGATAAGAATGTCTTCTTGAGGGATATTTTACCTCTAACAGGATCCTGGCGTCGCCCCGGAATGGGTTTTCCACCCCACCGCACCGAAAAATCACGCAATACGTCAGCACTATGCCGGGCGAAGCGTCAGTGTGGGAAAGCTGTTGGTCGGACAAACTTCAGCTTCAGCACGCTCCATTCGTTCACGCTGACCAGTCCCCTCTTCTGGTACGGGCATGCGCGGACGCTGGCTCCACGGCCATTGCCTCGGTACTTCCACCAGAACACGCCTCACCGGATTAAGATGGGCATGGCACCAGAATAGAAACAGGAAATTGGTTCGTGCTGTAATGAAGGGCACAGGGTGATGGTTGATCGGGACCAAGTCCCGGGTCTCGAACACCGCGAGACCCGGGGCACCCGGCTATTCGTCACTTCCGGCCGTTGGCGTCGCGAATCAGAACGACGTCTGACTCGGTGTGGCCATGAATCAACGCAAGATGCTTTCCATCGGGAGAAAAGCGGAAAACATAGATGCTATCGTCCGGAAAATTGGTAATGGCGTGCCCCGCGGAGCCGTCAAGCGGCTGTACCCAGATGTTGTCGCCACGTTTTTCGCGGATCACACACGCAACCGACTTCCCATCTGGAGTGAACTGGATAGAGTCAACCCCTGAGAAGTTGGGATTGCACGGCAGGTATTGCTTGGTGTGCGAGTCGAACGAATAGATCACAACCTTGTTTTCGTAGGCGCCTTTCTGATTCCGTACGGTTGTCACCAAACTGATTTTATTACCGTCGGGCGACCATGATGACAATCCGCTGATGTTCCACTCGCGCATGAACACTTCAGGCGTTCCGCCGCTGAGCGGCATTTTGAGTTGTTTATTATTCTGGTCTTGGAAAGCGACCTCCTGGCTATCGGGCGAGCAACGCGGCGCGAAGTAATCATCACCGAACGTCAGTTGCATGGCATTGGATCCGTCAATGTCAACCCTGGAGACGCTCTTGAAAACCGTGCCATCGTGGAATCGCCAGATGAAGACGATGTGCCTCCCGTCACGGCATACATTGGGATCTGACATCGGCATCGAGGGGTCGGCAGTGAAGACTGTCTCTTCCGATCCATTTTCGTTCACCAGCATGAGCCGATTGCGTCGGGCGTAGAGAATCTTGCCATCTGGGGTCCAGCTAAGCCCGCCCAATGAGCCGTGAACGGACATGATCTCCTTCAGGTCCGAGGCGACCCCGGCGCCCAAACTCATGAGCTCGATACGAGCTGTCCCTTTGTTCTGTACCGCAACAATCTCGCGGCCCGAGGCGGAGGCAGAGACTGGAGCCAGCATATGAGCGCCGGCGTAGCTCGTCGTGTCATTGGTCAGAGGACGAAAGCTTCCTCCGGGATACGAGATGAGCCCGATTTGTCCCTGGCGCAGGCCGCTGCTTTTGCTGCTGTAGACCACCGCGATGCTGTGGCTGCTGCCTGCCCACGCAAGGGACAAAAACTCAGCATCCTTGGTGGAGTACAGCGTCCGTACTCGGCCCGAAGTGAGATCGAGAAGTTGCACCCGGCCCAGCGCACCTTCGGCAAAGTCTTCGGTGAATGCGATCTCTTTGCCGTCAGGCGACCAGGCGGGCTGCACCAGGTAAGCTGAATACAGCTTCGCCTCGAGTAAGATCTTTTCGTCTTTTCCGTCAACCGAGGTAGAAATCAGCCGCATCCTCCCTGCCGAGGGATTGTTGTCGCGGAAAAATGCCATGCGGCTGCCGTCGGGCGAAAAACTGACGTTGGTGTCGATATCGTGGACGACCATCTGCGGCTCTCCGCCCAGAAGCGGCGCGCGGAACTCGTCCAGCAGGTTGGGCGTGCGGCCCATGCCGCGTTGGAAGTAGATGTAGTTCCCGTCTGGCGAAAAGTTGAGGCTGCGGTACATCACCGGCGCCGGCGGGATGATCTGGGTGTCGCTGCCGCTGGGAACGTTGCGCAGCCAGAGGCTCTGTTGTCCGTTGTCGTTCTGGACGTTGAGGATGAACCTGCCATCCGGCGATATTGCCGCTACCGAAGCCAGACCAGTATCGGTGACCTGGGAAATGGCGAACTTGCTGTACGGTTCGGTACGGCTGCGCGCATGGAACGAGGGGTGAAGGTACTCAATGCCGACGACAATCACCGCAATAACTAAGAGAACCGCGATTAGCGCCAGCTTCCTCCACTTCACTTTGGCGCGCGCTGCCGCTGCGGCGTCGCGCGCAGCCTGCAGTTTGTGTGGCAACTCCCGATTCCCAACTTCGTTCGTGTACAGGTTGTAGATGCGTATGCGGACGCCATGCTTGACTTCCGCCTCGCCCAGGTCTTGCAGCATCACGTTCTTCCAGGTGCTGAGTTGGGCGAGCACATCGACCTCGATGTTCGAAATGAGGATATGACCCTCGTCGCCGCAATCCATTACCCGCTGCGCCATGGTGATGCCGCCGCCGGCGACGTTGCGGTTGGCGTTGATGTCGGCGACGCGATACACCGGCCCGGCATGGATGCCCATGCGTAACTTGATTTCAGGATGGTGGCGGAGGGCATGAGTCAACTCCAGTGCACATGTCACCGGAGAGTCAGGGCAGCCGAAGAACACCAGTGCCATGCCATCGCCCGTAGGCAGGGCAATCAGCTTGTCATCGGCCTGGGCGCAGGTCACCTGCGTGCTGTTTCGTACGGTGTCCTGCAACTCGGCCAGGATTCTTTGCTGCTCATCCATGGGCAACAGCGAGTAGGACACGATGTCCATGAACAGCACATACGCCATCTCCAGCTTGGCGGCTGTCGCTGAGGCAGACTGGGCGCCCGATGGGCTAGCTGAGGTCACATCTCGCTCCAAACCCTAGGACCTGGTGGTCGGTCCGAAAGGCCGCGTTCGAAGAGAGTTGGCGGCTGATGGGCACAATGTTAGTTGAGAGCAGGGACTGCCGCAATCGCTTTATCGTACCTTCCGAGAAGCGTAGCGGCCGGGTGCCCCGGCGGTGGTTCCATTTCAAATCTTTCCAATCAGTCACAGACAGCGCGAATGAGTGGGGCACGCGGCGACAGAGAGGAGATTTATGCCTACCTCTTGCCGGACGCCAGATCAGCGATTAGACGAGCTACTTGTTGTCCTTGAGACAGGGGCTGGGAAGATGGCAGCTGCGTCAGATCGTCTGAGTCACGCACCTGATCCATTG
>JBKQKT010000399.1:0-8614 GCA_052147365.1 Candidatus Korobacteraceae bacterium
GCCGTCGCCGCTGTGGTTCTGGTGATAGCGATCTTTGCCAGGCTCTACCGCAAGGCGGGGCCAAACGAGGCCCTGGTGGTGTACGGATTCCGCGGCACTCGTGTCGTAAAAGGACACGGCACGGTCATCATGCCCATGGTGGAAAACTGCCGCGAGCTCTCGCTGGAGTTGATGTCTTTCGACGTCGCGCCGCAGCAGGACCTCTACACCAAGCAGGGCGTTGCCGTCACGGTCGAAGCGGTGGCGCAGATCAAAGTGAAGTCCGACCCGGAATCCATCCTGACTGCGTCGGAGCAGTTCCTGACCAAGCCGCCGCAGGACCGCGAGGCACTGATCCGGCTGGTGATGGAAGGGCACTTGCGCGGCATCATTGGGCAGCTCACAGTGGAAGAAATTGTGAAACAGCCGGAGATGGTGGCCGACCGCATGCGATCCACCTGCGCCGATGACATGAACATGTTGGGGCTGGAAGTCATCTCGTTCACCATCAAGGAAGTGCGCGACAAGAACGAATACATCTCCAACATGGGGCGACCGGACATCGCACGGATTAAACGCGATGCCGACGTCGCTACCGCCGAAGCCGAGCGCGACACCGCGATCCGGCGCGCCAATGCGCTGCGCGAGTCGGCCATCGCCAAAGCGCAGGCCGACCAGGAGCGGGTGCAGGCGGAAACTGCCTCCCAGGCGCGGCAAGCCGAGGCCACACGCGATCTCGAAGTCAAGAGGGCGACCTACACCGAGTTGGTGAAACGCCAGCAGGCGCAGGCCGACAAGGCCTACGAAATCCAGACCAACGTCATGCAGCAGCAGGTGACGGCTGAGGCGGTAAAGATTCAGCAAGTCGAGAAAGAACAGCAGGTGAAGGTGCAGGAGGCCGAAATCCTGCGCCGCGAGAAAGAACTGATCGCCACCGTGTTGAAGGGGGCTGAAATCGAGCGTCAGCGGATCGAGACCCTTGCCGCAGCCGAGCGGCAGCGGCTGACGGTCGAAGCCGAAGGACATGCCAGCGCGATTCGCGCCGAGGGCGAGGCGGAAGCCGAGATCATCTTCAAGAAGGGCGATGCCGAAGCGCGGGCGATGAACGTGAAGGCCGAGGCCTACCAGCAGTACAACCAGGCTGCGGTGGTGGACAAGCTGTTCACCAATATGCCGGAAGTGGTGAAGGCGCTGGCGAGTCCGCTGTGCAATGTCGATCGCATCACCGTCGTCTCTACCGGAGACGGCAACTCGGCCGGCATGCACAAGATCACCGGCGACATTGCGCAAATGGCGGCGCAAGTGCCGGCGCTGTTCGAGGCGCTCTCCGGCATGAAGATGACGGAGTTGCTCGGAAAGATCAGGACCATTGGTGACAAACCGAATCGGCCGGACGAGCTGCCGCCAGGTGATGGCGATGGCAAGTCCAAAGCGGCAGGCGCGGGCAAATGAAGTCACTGATCCCACCCTGTCGCCGAAAACAGGGCGACAACGGTGGGGCGCCCGCACCAGGCTTGAGTTGAGGATGAACATGTACTCCGATAACAACAGCACGCACTTTGTGATGAACCTGGTATTGGTTGGCACGTTGCTGGGAGTTCTGGCCAGTGTCATCACACATCGGGAAGCAGCAGTTCTCTTCGGAGCTGTGGGAGGCTTGCTCGTCGCCTTCCTGTTGGCTGCAGTTCGCGGCGAGCAATTTTAAGCGTGCTCGCCGCCATGCGAGCAAGGGAGTTGGTTATGGCATTACTTGATCGTGTAGCAACGCTGGTGCGGGCCAACCTGAACGATCTGGTTGACCGTGCGGAGAACCCGGAGAAGATCTTGAAGCAGGTCATCCTTGACATGGAAAACCAGTTCATCCAGGTGAAGACGCAGGTCGCCATCGCCCTGGCCGACCTGCATATATTGGAGAAAAAGAAAAAAGAGAATGCCGAAAAGCACGCCGAATGGATGCGCAAGGCGGAGCTCGCCGTGGGCAAAAAGGATGACGAACTAGCGCGAGCGGCGCTGGAGCGTGCTTTGAGCTTCCAGCAGCTTACCGAAAGCTTCGATCAACAGATCGCCGACCAGGAAACGCAGGTGGAGTCGCTGAAGGCGGCGCTGAAGAAGCTGGAGCTGAAACTTTCCGAAGCGCGAGGCAAGGCCGACCTGCTAATTGCGCAGCATCGGCGTTCGCGGGCGGTGAGCCGCGCTGCCGACGCCCAAACCACGCCCACTGGCGAGAACCGCACATTCGAACGTATGCGCAGGAAGGTGGCCCATGAGGAGGCCCTCGGCCAGGCCAAAGGCGAGGTCTTGGGTGACGACATCGACGGCCGGCTGCACGCGCTGGAGCAGGAAGAGAAGATCAATACGCTGTTGGACGAGATTAAGGCCAGGAAGCGTCTCACTGCATAGATGGTTTGGCGCAAGCGCGCTTTACCAACGATTTGCCCGAAGAAGTTCGTACCTCATTACAGGGGTTGCATCTGACCGATGCAACCCCTTTTAATCCAAAGAGTTAGCTAAGAGCCCTCGAAATGCCCCGCCAAAAAATGACCCGCTGATGACCGCTGGTGCATTGAGGTACGCAGCCAGAAACCCTATTGTGCCCTCACGAGTGCGGGAAATTGAGCGCGAACTCGACGCACCGCTGATTTCGGGAGGCCGTATGAAGAACGAGAGCCTGAGAGTCCTGATGACTTTACAAGCGGCTGGGCCCGCCATCAGTTGGCGGGGAAGAGTCGCCCGCGCAGTCACTGTCACGGTATTGCTGGGGATAGCGATGCTGTCATCTGCACAAAACAAAGCTCCGGACTGTACTCCCGGCACACTCTCCGATTATGAAAGGCTGGGCGCCACCGGTTGCCTGATCGGCGACAAGAGATTTTCCAGCTTCCAATATCACCAGGAAGCGGGAGGGCTCTCCAGCAGCGCCATATCGGTAACTCCTGGGACCATACCCGACACCGACGATCCGGGAATTCTGTTCGAGGGCAAGTGGTCCTCGGCCTCCCGGAAGTCCTATGTGTCATACGTTGTCGAGGTGCAGCGCAATGGCAAAGCCATCACCGGCGCCAGCCTGGAAATGCAATTCGGACAAATAACTGGCACCGGAAGAGCAACCGTGCTGGCTGATCTGTGCCCTGTGGAAGGCGCCTCTCAGACCTGTGGAGGGCAAAAGCTGGAGCTCCGGGTGGTCCTGAGTGCTGCCGGATCAAAGAAGCCGCTCGATAAGGGCCGCTTCAAGGAACCCCAGCAACAGATCCGCGTGGTCAGCCCAGTCGACGTCGCTTCTGGGAGCGGTGGCAGTGCCAGCCTGGACGGGTTCATGGCAGTCTTCCACTAGCCGGACGAGCAGTACGCGTCCCGCCCATACCTCAGTTTCAGCTGATTGGTCGCGGTCATTGTTCGGCGATAGTATTGACTCAGAATGATTGGCGAAGTCACGCGTGATCAGCTTGCGGCTTCGGGGCCGGCGGCCCGCTTGCTCTACGACGACTGGTATCCGGCGCTGCGCGCGTCGGAGGTCCGCGACAAGCGTATGGCGAAAGCCACGCTGCTGGGCATCCCGCTGGTGCTGGGGCGGACTGCTGCGGGAAAGTACTTCTCCATACGCGATGCCTGTCCGCATCGCGGCATTCCGCTCTCCTACGGATGGTTCGACGGCCGGCAGGTGACGTGCAAGTATCATGGCTGGGCGTTTGAGCCGGTGTCCGGCCAGTGCCGCGAGATTCCGTCGCTCACCAGCCAGGACTCTCTCGACCCATCGAAGATTTTCGCCGGCGCCTTTCCTTGTGATGAGCGTGATGGCCACGTTTGGGTGTACGTTCCTCAGCCGGGCCGTGGCAGGGTGCGTTCTGACGGGGCAGAATTGCCGGCGGTTCCGGAGGTCCCAAAGTTCAGCCAGCGCTATCGCACGGCGCACCTTTGGGCGGACCTGCCTTGCAACGTGGATCACGGCATCATCGGACTGATGGACCCGGCGCACGGGCCGTTTGTGCATAACGCGTGGTGGTGGCGCGCGCGGCACAGCATCCACGAAAAAGCCAAGCAGTTCGAGCCTATCGAGAATGGCTTTCGCATGACCGCGCATGAGCCGTCGGCCAACAGCGCGCCATACAAACTGCTGGGCGTTTATGGGAAGGCGATCACGACCACCATTGATTTTGTTCTGCCCAACCGCCGCTACGAGATCATTCGCTGCGGCGACAAATGGTTTGCCAGTTTGACGACGGTTACGCCGACTAGTGACAACAACTGCCGCATTGATGTGTGCGGGGCGTGGAACATTTTCTTCAACGTGCCGTTCCTCACGACCATTGCCAAGTTGTTCGGACGGCGCTTCGTTCGTCAGGACCAGTTGACCATGATCCAACAGGCCGAAGGGCTGAAATACAACCCCAGCCTCATGCTGATTGACGACGCCGACCGCCCGGCAAAGTGGTATTTCGAGCTGAAGCAGGCGCGGCTGGAGTCACAAGCCACGGGCACTCCGCTGCGCCACCCCATGAGCGGACCGGTGACCTTGCGCTGGAGAAGCTAATCGAGGACGGAGACGACGGTGCAGCTTTCCTGGCGAGTCAAGGAACAACTTCGAACCCTGGTCATCGCGGCATTCCTCGGTGCCGTGGTGGGAGTCTTCATACTGTATCCCATCAACGAATTTGTTTATTTCTACGAGCACAGGCCACTGGTGCAATCCACGCCGGGTGGTTTTGCGCTGTCACAGTTGCAGCAGTCGTTGCGCGGTGGAACGCCGAAGAAGACAACCTTCTATGTCATCGTTGGCGTGCTGCTGAGTGTTGCCGGGGCGGCGCTGTACTCGTCCCTGCACAAGCGGTCAGAGCGCATCGAGCAGCTGAGCGCGGCATTGGGTGATGATCTGCGGGCGCTCATCGCCCGCGGCGAAAGCACCAATCTGGAGTTCAAGTCCTCGTTTCGATGGGATTTGAAGGAGAACAAGGTCAATCGCGCGCTTGAAGCCGTGGTGCTGAAAACGCTCGCGGGCTACATGAACGGCAATGGCGGCACGCTGCTCATCGGCATCGCCGACGACGGAAGTGTAACCGGGCTGGAGCGCGATTACACCACACTGAAGAAGCCCAACCGCGACGGTTTCGAGCAGGTGCTGATGACGGCGATCGCCACCAAACTGGGAGGCGACGCTTGTCACGTCGCGCAAATGGTGTTTCATTCGCTCGAAAACAAGGATGTCTGTCGCGTCATGGTGGCGCCGGCGCATCGTCCGGTTTACCTGAAAGACGGCGATAGTCCGAAGCTCTACGTGCGCACCGGCGTGAGCACGCGCGAGCTCAACGTCCAGGAGGCGATCAACTACACGTCAGCACGCTGGCCGAAGTAAACTGCGTTTGCGGGAGCTAAACCGATGTCTCCGGTGTCTGTTCAAGCAACAGGAAGGAGCACCGGGTCGGCACACTGCATCATGGGCACGCTGGACCGGCCGGCGTGAAATCCGATTTATTCTCCGCGAAGCACCAGTCCACCAGCTTGCGCGAGAATTGCTCCACCACGCCGGCGGGGACATCACGCTCATTCACCTGCTTGAACTCGAAGGTGATGGTGTCGTCCGGTGCAACGGTAGCGAGCAGATATCCATACACATCGGTCTTCGCCACTGTGGCCACGGTATGGTCCTTGGGCAGACGATAGCGCACCGCGCCCGCTCCGCCAATAATCCATCCCGGCAGCACCCTGTCTTTGCCGTTACACGAGGTTTCGTACACGTTGTTCAGGACGAAGTGAGAGTGGCTACCCAGCACGTACACGTGCTTTCCGGTGCTGCGGCGGAATTCCACCAGTTGCGCGTAGACCTGCCGTCCGGTGGCATGCTGAGTGGGCGTGTCGTTCATGCTGTGACCGGTCGAGAGCCCTTCAGGAAAGGTGGAATGCATCCCTACCACCACTGTGCGCACCGACGAATCCTTGGCGGCATTGGCCAGCACCATTCTTACCCACGCCATTTGCGCGCCGTCGAACATGTCGGCCGAGCCATTGTCCATGCTGATGAAATCAATCCCGCGGTCGATCCAGTGATAGTAGCTCCTTACCACGTGATCCTCTGGATTGTCGGCCAGTCGCTGCCGTTTTATCACTGGCTGATCGAGCCAGTCGGCGAACTGCTCGATGTACTGCGGCCGGGTTTTCGGCTTTACTAACTCGTGGTTGCCAATGGTGAGGAAGATGGGAAGATCGCCAAACGGCTTCAACTGGTGCTGGATGAAATCGGGCCAGGCACTGGCGAGGTAATCGCCCATAGTGGCGTACGGATGGATGCGGAGATAGTCCTCGTCAACAGTGGTCATCCGGCGATAATCACCGAGGTGCCAGTAGAACGCTGCTCCGTCGTGCAACACGCCCCGTGCGATGGCTGGCATCACGATATCGCCGCAGTTACGCGAGTCACCGGAGACGGCAAACTTCCAGCTACCGCCCGAGTTAGGCTTCTCTTGCGCCTGCAGGGGAGCGGCAACGCATAGCGTCAGGAGAACGACGAAGGCCGAGACCTTTTGCATTGCAACCGGCGGCAGGAGGTGCTGCAAGCGATGTTGAGACATAGCTTCCCCTCGAAGTGCAATAGCATGTCGCAGCATCTTGAACACCATATTAGCGCGCAGAAGGCCGCATAGCGTTGCGATTCGTTGGGCGACACGTTAAGCTGCTTCGGGCAGTTGATGTACTCAGTTACGGGGTAAATCGCATGCGTGGTAGTTGCCGTCTAGTCCTATTGGTGGTGAGTATCCTGGTGCTGTTTGGCGCCGTTGCCGTTGCATCCGCGAAGCAGGATGCCAACAAACCCGACGAGGCGCGGCTGAAGCCTGCCTATCGCTTTCAGCGTGACGGGTGGGTGTACATCCATCTCGAAGGATCGCCCGCCGACATCGGCTATCAGCATGGATACCTGCTGGCGCCCGAGATCGAGGATGGATTGAAAACGGTTCAACTGAAGGATGTACATCGCACCAGGCGCGATTGGGAGTTCTATCGCCAGACAGCGCAGAACATTCTGTGGCCCCACATTGACCTCGAGTACCAGCAGGAGTTGCAGGGAATTGTTGACGGACTGAAGGCCCACGGCTCGACGATGGACTTGTGGGACGTGGTCGCTTTGAACGCGATGGAAGAGATTCCCGACTATTACGTTCCCTGGCTCAACCGGCAGGAGAAGCGCGCCAACGCGCCCGATCTGAAAGCGCCGGGCAACTGCAGCGCGTTCGTTGCGACCGGATCCTGGACCAAAGACCACAAGCCGGTGATTGCACACAGCAACTGGACCGACTATGCGACCGGCAAGCGCTGGACCATCATCTTCGACATCGTGCCGGCACGCGGTTATCACATGCTGATGGACGGCTTCCCGGGAATTATCGTCAGCGACGACGATTTCGGCATTAATTCCGCGGGATTGATGGTTACAGAAACTACCATCGCCGGCTTCACCTTGTTTGATCCGAACGGCAAGCCGGAATTCATGCGCGCGCGCAAGGCGCTGCAGTACGCCAGCTCGATTGACCAGTATGTGCAGATCATGCTCGACGGCAACAACGGTGGATATGCCAACGACTGGCTGCTGGCCGACAACAATACCGGTGAGATTGCGCGCTTCGAGATTGGCCTGAAGATGCATCGCGTCTGGCGCACCAGGAATGGCTACTATGTTGGCGCGAACTTCCCCAGCGATCCCGCATTCACCAAAGCGGAAACCGATTTTGACCCCAACAATATGGCCAGCTCGCCCAATGCGCGACACAAACGCTGGCAGGAAGTGATGCCGCCACGCAAGGGCCAGATTGATGTCGAGTTAGGCGAGAAACTCCTCGCCGATCACTGGGACACTTACGAGAACAAGGAAGATCGCAATCTGCGCCCCCTGTGCGGGCACGGTGACACTTCTGCAACCGGCGAGCCGGTGTGGGCTGAGCTACCGTACGCTCCGATGGGAGCGGTAACGGCACAAGCGGCCGACAGCACGATGGCCCGCAATATGAGCCTGCAAGCGCGTGCCGGACATCCGTGCGGAGAAGACTTCATCGCTGACAAGTTCCTGAAAGAACATCCCGAGTTCGATTGGCAGCGTCCGATCTTGCAAGACATGAAGGGGAACCCCTGGGCTGAGTTCAAGGCGGGCGACAAGCCCTAAATCTCGCTGAGGAGAATGCTTATGTTCCACAAGCTGTTGGCGACCTCCAATGACTTGACGCTCACCGTTGTCCGGCTCGTGCTGGGCTTGGTGTTCTTCGCGCACGGCGCGCAAAAGATGCTGGGCTGGTTCGGAGGCTATGGTTTCCACGGCACCATGGGATTCTTCACACAGCAAATGGGAATTCCAGCCCCGCTCGCTTTTCTGGCCATTTGCGCGGAATTCTTCGGGGGGCTTGGCCTTATTTTTGGCCTTCTCGCCCGTATCGCCGCGTTAGGCATTATGGTCAACATGATGGTTGCCGTCGCCAAGGTGCATAGCGCCAATGGCTTCTTCATGAACTGGACCGGCCAGCAGAAGGGCGAGGGTTTCGAGTATCACGTGCTGGCGCTGGCGATGGCGGCGGCGATCATGATCGCGGGATCCGGCGCGTGGTCGGTGGACCGGGCGCTGAGCAAGTCTGATCCGGCGTCGCGGGGGTAAACGAAAGGA
>JBKQKT010000400.1:0-2773 GCA_052147365.1 Candidatus Korobacteraceae bacterium
GATGTGGGGATTCGCGCGAGCGGAGACAAAGCCGCGGCATTGCTGGGCCAGGCAGTTGAGGCCTACCGGAACGTACTGGAGGTCGATACCAAAACGGATCTGCCGCAGGGCTGGGCGAGAACCGAGAACAACCTGGGAAATGCATACATGGCGGAGGGTGACCGGACCAGCAGCGATAAGGGCGAAGGCCTGCTCGACCAGTCCGTTCAAGCGTATCGCAGTAGATATGGGCCTTCTGCGCCAGCCCGGACACCGTTTCTTTTTCGATCCTGAAGAAGTGGAGCCTATGCCTGCGCAACCCAACGCTGAGGAACAGCCGAAGCAGAAAACCGGCATTCTCATCGCAGGCATCGGCAATATCTTCCTCGGAGACGACGGCTTTGGTGTCGAGGTAATTCGTCGCCTGGCGCAACGCAATCTGCCAACTGACGTGCGGGTGGCAGACTTCGGCATCCGCGGCTTTGATCTTGCTTACGCTTTGCAGGATGGATATGAAACTACCATCCTGGTCGATGCTTTCCCGAATGGACACGAGCCGGGCACGGTTTCCCTGATTGAGCTCGATCCAAGGGACTTCGGTTCCGCGGGAGCGCCTCAGTCTGGCGTCGAGACCCATGGCATGAATCCATTGAACGTGCTGCGCATGGCCGTATCCATGGGTGCTTCGCTGAATAAAATTCTGCTGGCCGGATGTGAGCCGGCAACTCTTGGGCCGGAAGAAGGGCAGATCGGACTGAGCGAGCCAGTCGAGAAAGCAGTGGACGAGGCGGTGGACATGCTTGACTCAGTAATCAACAAAATTCTGGCGGGAAATTGGCCAACCACAAACATGGAAGCACAATCGTAGAAAGGAGACGGCAGTGGCATTCGACAGAACTGATACTAGCAATGGAAACTCCAGCGACAAAGACACGTTGTTCATGCTGAGCGGGATAGCGCTCATGGTCTTTGGAGCGGGTCTGATACTCTCTAATCCCGGCGCGCAGCGTTTGCTGAGCAAAGTCGGCGTGGGGAATTTGGGGCAAGGAGTACTCCCTGACATCGAGCGTTATTTGCGACTACGGTCCATGTAAGCGGGGCTGACATGAAGCATCGAGGGCTTCCCGATAGGAAGGAGATATTTTCGCTTGCCTGAAAACATTGACGTCCGAAGTAGCGGTGACTCGCATACCCCCGGAGAGATATCAGCCTCATCGGGCGTCAGCTATGGGCTCGATTCCCGGGTCAGCCGGTTCATCGTGCGCGCCTTTGCCTCCGGGGTGCTGTCGGCATTTGGGCACAGCCCGACTATCGCACTTCGCGACTTTGAAGGTGAAGCTCGCGTCAACCCGGACCATATGGAAAGTTCGTCACTGCGCCTAATTCTCAAAGCTGCATCACTGACAGTGACTGACGACATTAGCGACAAAGATCGGCGCGAGCTTGAGCGCGAAATGCAGGAGAAGGTGCTGGAAACCGCAAAATATCCGGAAATCGTTTACGACTGCACACAGGTTTCCGTGGACAGCTCCGAGAACGGTAACAATTCGGTTAAGCTGCTTGGCAGCCTGACGCTGCACGGGGTTACACGCCGTCAGCCGGTTCAGGCGCGGCTTGCCCTAAGCGGTGATATGCTACGGGCCTTTGGAGAGTTCGCCGTTCGGCAGTCCGACTACAACATCAAGCCGGTTTCTGCAATCGGAGGTGGGCTGAAGGTGAAGGACGAAGTAAAATTCTCCTTTGACATCGTGGGCCGCAAGAAATGAAGGGTTGCAAAACATGTGCTTAGCCATACCCGGAAAAATTGTTGAACTCTTTCCCGGCACGCCGCATCTGGCTACTGTTGAGGTAGCCGGGGTGCGGCGTAAAGTTGACCTCGGCCTTCTGCAGGACGACCTACCCGTGTCAGGGGACTGGGTGCTCATCCACGTTGGCTTTGCCATGAGCAAGATCAGCGAGCAGGACGCGCTCGACCAGATGAATACCCTAAGGATCCTGGGGGAAGACGAGCAGGCCATGCAGGAAGTGCGCGGGTATGGACTCGACGGATTGGATGACAAGAAGCCGTCGTGAATGGGCCAGCTGCAAAGGAATTGCAGGTAGGTTTTCGTAGATTTCCCGTGTAAGAGACGGGCCTCCATTGGGAGCACAGACCGGAAGAACCATGCGATTTGTGGATGAATTCCGCGACCCGGAAGTAATCACCAAGACTGCCGAGGAAATCCGTCGTCTCGCCGATCCCAGCCGGCACTATCGCATCATGGAAGTGTGTGGCGGACACACTCACGCGATTTACCGGTTCGGCCTAAAGGACATTCTTCCCTCTAACGTCGAACTCATCCACGGTCCTGGATGTCCGGTCTGCGTGCTCCCGATGGGCAGAATTGATGATGGGCTGGCGCTGGCTCAACAGCCCGATGTTATCTTCACCGCTTTTGGCGACATGATGCGCGTGCCTGGTACGCAGGGAAGCCCACTGGAGCACAAGGCACGTGGCATGGATGTGCGGATCGTATATTCCCCGACTGACGCGCTCAAGCTCGCCAAAGCCAATCCCAACAAGCACGTCATGTTCTTCGCCATTGGCTTCGAAACCACTGCGCCCTCATCTGCCCTGACCTTGATGAGTGCCAAAGCGGAGGGCATCCGCAATTTTTCGCTATTTTGTAACCACGTAACGATTATTCCCGCGATTCGCGCCATCCTTGATTCTCCCGACATGCGGCTTGACGCCTTCGTCGGTCCAGGACACGTGTCCACCGTCATTGGTTGCCGCCCTTATGAATGGATTGCC
>JBKQKT010000401.1:0-5603 GCA_052147365.1 Candidatus Korobacteraceae bacterium
CGTTCGACAGCCGCTGGCGCCAGTCGAGTTCGCCCAAGAGCCCCTGCTTCGACAGGTAGGTCGGAGTCACGAGACGTTCTCTGCGATCTTGCACCGGCACGACTGAAGTCGTGCCCTGATACCAACCGATCGCTGACACCACGTGTTGAATGAAGGACTTTCATAATTAGTTCGTCAGCACTCCCTTGTCCAGATGACGCTGGGTATGCGCCCTCGCTGCTGCCCTCGGGTCGTGAGTAACCATGACGATGGTCTTGTGGAAGTCGCGGTTGAAGGTCTCCATCAGCGTCAGGATCTCCTCGGCGCTCTGGGCGTCGAGGTCGCCGGTAGGCTCGTCGGCAACGAGGACAGTGGGATCGGTAACGACGGCGCGGGCAATGGCGACGCGCTGTTCCTGTCCTCCGGAGAGCTGACGGGGATAATGCTTGGAGCGGTCCTCCAACCCCACAATTCGCAGCGCCGTCATGGCACGCTCACGGCGTTCGCTGCGAGAGAGGGAAGTCAGCAGCAACGGCAACTCGACGTTCTCTAAGGCGTTGAGCACAGGGATGAGGTTGTAGAACTGGAAGATGAAGCCAACATTGCGGCTACGCCATTTGGAGAGTTCTCCCTCCGATAGCGGTCCCAGGTCGGTGCCGGCTACGACAATGCGTCCAGATGTGGCGCGGTCAATGCCCGCAATCAAGTTCAACAGCGTTGTCTTACCCGAGCCCGACGGCCCCATCAACGCCAGGAACTCCCCTTGGGGTACTTCGAGGCTGAGGCCGTCGAGGACCTTGATCTGCAGGCTGTCGCGTTGGTAGAACTTGCGGACGTTCTCTACGCTTACGGCTGTCGTACTCATCGTTGCTCCTGTGGCTATGCTTATGCTGTGCTGCTACTGTCTCTCAGTGGGTGCAAGTGTTTGCCGGCCTTTGGCTTGCGTGCCAAAATGGGAAACTGCTGCTATTGCGTTTAAACGCCGTTTCAAGCGCGTTTAGCGAACTTGACAATACTTACATCGTCCGAGGTGCCAATCGTTCGCCTACGGGCTTCCTAGCGCGTTCTAGAGGCATTTTGGCAATCGCTCTGAGTTGCGAAATGGTGGTTTACAAACTAGCACCAAAATCGCGAATCATGTCGGCATTAAAGTGCCAAATCTCTACGCCTTCACCTTCACTGTATCCCCATCCTTCAGCTTCTGCGGAGGATTATTTACCAGCGTCTCCGACCCTCCAAGTCCGCTGACAACAATAACTTGCCCATGCAACTCATTTCCGGTCATTACCGGAAGCTGATGTACCTTATTGCCGTCAAGCTGAAAGACGACAGGCTTGCCATCCCGCGTCGTTATCGCATCCTTGGGGATGGTTACGATATGCCGTGGCGTCGCCTCCTTCTTCTCCGCCTTCTGCGGCTGGAGGAAGGTAACGTTACAGCTCATCTCCGGCTTCAGGTACTGGTCCTTGTCGAGGATAGAGACCTTCACCGTAACTGTTGCCTTGGTACGGTCCGCCGTGGGGATGACCTGCCGCAGCACTCCCTTATAGGTATGGTTAGGGATTGCCTGCACCGTTATCTCTCCCGGTTGCCCTTGCTGTAGCTGAGCGACGTTGGACTCGTTAACGTCCACCTCAGCTTCCAAGGAGTTCATGTCAGCGATGGCGACAATGGCTCCCGACGACGTAGAGATATTGACGCCCGGAGGGATGGGGGCAACGCTCTCTCCTGCCTCGGTCATCTTCTTGACGACAATGCCGGCAAAGGGAGCACGTATAGTGGTGAAGGTGAGGTTGGCTTCCTGTATCTGCAGGTTTGCCTTTGCCTGCTCTATCGCTGCTGCCGTCAGCGCTACCTTGGCTCTGGCGGCGTCATAGGCATCCTGAGAGACGACTTTGTCACGGTACATGCTCTCCTGTAGCCGTGCCTGACGCTGAGCCTCAGCCAAGTCTGCCTTGTCATACTCAATATCGGCCTTGGCCTTGGCGATGGCGGCCAGGTAGTCAGCATTGTCCAGCGTCGCCAGGACATCGCCTTGGTTAACGATGCTGCCTTCTTCTACCAGCAGCTTGCTAATGACTCCCTGGATCCGTGACGACACCACCGACTGCTTTCTCGCCACCAGATAGCCGGACGCCGTAAGTATAGGTGTGCCCGCGCTGGCGCCGCCGGTGTTTTCTACCCTGGCCTGAACAGTGTCAACTTCTACGGCGCCGAGGGCGGGAATAGCCAACTGTGCGCGGAAGAAGTAGAGAGCGGCGGCAACGACGGCGATTAGCAAAAGCAAAGCAGGAATTCGCCATCGCCCACGGCGCGGGGTTTCCCGGTCAATACGCAGCGACGCCAGTTCGTCTTTCAATTGCGGCATGGAGTACCCGTGGCTCCCTGAGAGATTCTGGTCTCTAGTATCGCTTTCCCGCGGCGGCTTTGGGAAGGGCACAGGCGAATGTTGCAACGGCGTTACTTCCGGTTCTGCCAGGTTTCGCTTCATAACTGTACGGAACCCATCATTGCGGAGTTCGCGACCGGGCAACAGTGTGGAATGTCAGCGGGGGAGGATGACAAATGTCATGGGTCAGTTGCGAGTTGTCAAGTTGTACGACGAAACCCTGCTACTTTCGCATTTGAAAAAAAAGGGTCTGCGATAAAGCTCGAACGTTAAAGTATTTTGGTTAATGCGACCAAAAACGATGCTTCAATGTTAAAACAAATGTGGCCTATTCCGGCTTGGCTCATCTCAGGAATCAAATGTCTAGTTTGTCATTTCGGCCGAGCCCGCCGCAGCGGGCGAGCGGAGGGATCTGCGGTTCGCTGCAGGGGACCACAGAGTGTGTCAAGCTTTGATGCGGATGCCCTGTCAATTTCGAGCGGGCTGAAATAGGGGGTGGAGAGCTCTCCACCCCGGCAGGAGTTTTGTCAATCTCCGATCGTTACGCGATCTCGGCGAAGCGGGCAACCGGACCCGGCTTCTTGGGCGCCGTGGGACCAGTACTCTTGATAGGAGGCAGAGTGCCGCCGTCGGAAACCGCGATTTCCGCGAAGTGAGCCACCGGAGCCGGCTTCTTGGGGGCCGTTGGACCGGCGCCCTTGATCGGAGGCAGAGTGCCGTTGTCAGAAGCGATCTCCGCGAAGCGAGCAACCGGACCGGGCTTCTTGGGGGCCGTGGGACCAGTACTCTTGATCGGAGGCAGAGTGCCGCCGTCCGAAACCGCGATCTCGGCGAAGTGAGCAATCGGACCGGGCTTCTTGGGGGCCGTGGGGCCGGTGCTATTGATCGGAGGGAGGGTGTTGCCGTCCGAAACCGCGATCTCGGCGAAGTGAGCAACCGGACCGGGCTTCTTGGGGGCACTGGGGCCGACAATGATGATCGGAGGAGACACGGTACCCGCGTCCGAGGCAAAGGTGGTCCCAACAGAGTTGACGGTTTCGGCGCGGGCGCCAAGCGCCAGGGCCAGTGTGGTTGCGAACAGAAGTGCCTTTTTCATCGGAGTTTCCTCTTTTTCTGAATTTTTGTTAGCGACGTGGTGGCGAACCTCCATAAAGCCGCTCTGTCTAGATATGCGAAATTTCATTGGGAATTCCCTCACGCTCGCGGGAAAATTTTTGAGGCTCACCCGGCTGGCCGGTCAGAGATGAGAATCTCCGGCGGCCTAAAGCTCTTTGTGGCAAAGGGAAGTGAAGGTTAAGGCCTTTAATTTGAGCGCTGCTGAGGGTGCTTACAGGGCGGGAGCTGCTGGAGGGATCTGGCAAGTAAGTTCCAACAGGTCTAAGTTCGTCATCCCGACCGAGCCCGCCGCGGGCGAGCGGAGGGATCTGCGGTTCCATCGCCCTGTGACCTGCGACAGACGCGACGCCCGACAGGCAGCAGGATTGTCGTGTGAGAGAACATCGATACGCGGTCTACATCATGGCCAGCCGATCGCATACCTTCTATGTTGGTGTCACCAACAACATTGAGCGGCGCGTCCGTCAACATAAGAAGCATGAACTGGAAGGCTTCACAGCCAGATACAATATCGACCGCCTGGTCTGGTACCAAGTCTTTGGAGACGTTCACGTTGCCATTGGGCGCGAGAAGCAGTTAAAGCGATGGCGACGCGAGAAGAAGATTCACTTGATCGAATCGAAGAACCCAACCTGGCAGGACCTTTCCGCCGAATGGGGAAAGCCAATTTCCTGGCAAGGCATCGACCGCAGATCCCTCCGCTCGGGCTGAAGCCCTCGGTCGGGATGACAAAATCATAGCGACGAAGGACTAACGATTGTGAACGCAGGCCACGGGCATCCACTCCGATTTGTCATCTTGAGCGAGCCCGCCGCGGGCGAGTCGAAGGATCTGCGGTTCCATGAAGGTCTCAAGACGTTCGCGACGAACCGCAGGTCCCTCCGCTCGACCTCCTACCCCGTCAGGCGCAAAATCGGCGCCTGGCGGGGGCCCCGGTCAGCCCTCGGTCGGGATGACAAAGTCAACATTTGATTCTTGGGGAGACTTGACCGCGCAACGCCCCCATTTCCGAGGCTGCGTTTCCGGCAAAATCGGCTAAGATGTGTACTCCATAAGCTTCCTGCGCCGGGAGACCGCCCGTGCCCACAGATGCGCCGACGGCTTTCTTCAGCTATAGCCGCGACGATTCCGAGTTCGCCCTTCGGCTGGCTGAAGACTTGAAGGCCGCCGGAGCCAGCGTGTGGCTGGACCAATTGGACATCGAGCCGGGCCAGCGGTGGGCGCGCGCCGTGCAGGACGCTTTGAACAGCTCGCCTCGCGTGCTGGTGATTTTGTCTCCCTCTGCCGCCGAGTCCACGCACGTGGATGACGAAGTCAACTTCGCTCTCGAGGAACACAAGACCGTCATCCCGGTCCTCTTCCGCGATTGCAAGATCCCCTTTCAACTGCGGCCCTTTCAGTATGTCGATTTCAGGACCGACTATGCTCGCGGGCTGAAAGTGATGCTCAGGACCTTGGGCGTGGAGCAGAAAGCGGCAGCGAGCGCGGCGGCAGTTCCCGCAGCTCCGAAGGAAAGCCCTTCCCCTGTCTTGGATGAAGACGAGCGTATGCGCGCGGAAGCCCGAGCGCTGATGGAAGAAGCTGCGGAAAAAGCTCGCCGCGAGCTGGAGGACGAGCGTAGACAAGTCGCCGAGCAGGCACGGTTGGAAGAAGAGCGCAGGCTGGCCGCGGAACGAGCACGAGCGGAAGAGGAGCGCAAGCAGGCCGCGGCGGAGAAGTCGCGGCTGGAGCAGCAAGAACGCGAGCGGTTGGAGCGGGAACGCACTGTCGCCCCGAAGTCACCGGAGGTTTCGATTGTCCCGCCAGCTTTCAAGAAGATCGCCCTCGCGGTTTGCGGGATTGTGGTTGTAGCTTTCACTTTGTATTGGGCGATGCGCCCCAAGCAGGAGGAAGTAAAGACCCAGACGCCGGCAGTCCAAACCCAACCATCCAGTCCCCCACCCGCAGCCGAAACCTCATCGGGCAGCGCCGCTGCGGAAAAGGCGACCGCTGACAAGACCGCTGCTGAGAAGGAAGCTGGGGATAAAGCCGCCGCGGATAAGGCTACTGCGCGTAAAGCCGCTGCGGATAAAGCGGCTGCAGCGAAGCAACCGGCAACGGAATCATTGAGTGCCCAAGC
>JBKQKT010000402.1:0-4764 GCA_052147365.1 Candidatus Korobacteraceae bacterium
CTACCGCGTGGTTCGATCGGAAACTGCTCACCGCACCGGCCAACCCCAAAGCTACAACACCACCGGACACCGCATAAGCCGGAATCATCTGCCAGCGGCTCTTTTCAACGACTAGATGGATGCAAACCACCAGCGAGACAATGGCAGCAGCGCTGTCCGGCCACGGATGTCCGTAATCAAAGCTGATCAACGCTAACAAGTTCAAAATGATAATTAGAGCTTCGCCGGTTCGCATCAGACTTATACGTAGGTCGGAGTGTCGGAGTGAATCCCGGAGTCGGCGCTCGGCTGAGATTGTGTCTTCGAGACGCTCAGGACTTTGCGCGTCGCCATACTTCCGTCCATGGATTCGGTAATCGCCCGCGCAATCGAGGGACAGTGTGGACCCGTAAGCATGCTGTCATGAACGCCCGGGACCGCAAAAACCTTCAGATTTGCCACCAGGTGTGCCCACCCCAAGTTTGCATCCCAATACCGCCATGTTCGATATTTGTCGGAGCGAAACAGAAGCACTCTACCATCGTAAGGCTTGGGCCGGTAACTCTTCACCGCAATCAACAGGATGTCATCCTGGTTCTCCGTACTCGTGGACTTCTTCGCCCCCACCTCTAATCCGAGAAGACGATACAGGCCCAATTTCGTATACCTGATTCGATCGACGATGATCGTGCCCAGTTGTTCCAACGCGTAGCGCACAGCTCCACTGAGACTCGTCTCCTTTAAGTTACGGGCATGAACACGAATCCGCTCAATCTCGAACGAACTCCGCGCCCGGCGCGCTTCCTTTCCGCTGAACCTGGCAAGAAATCCGGGTACCCAGGTATCGAACATCATCACCAGGCCCACCTCGTGTCCCTGAGCTCTCAGTCGTTGTGCAATTTCATAAGCAAGCAGAGCTTCACGACACCATCCGGCAAGGAAATAAGGGCCTTCTGGCTGAAGTTTCTGAATCCTCCTGAGGTGAATTGCCGCAATCTCTTCCACTCGGTAGGGACGAGTCACCTTGGCATCCGGCGGCAAATTGATCATCACAAAAGGCTGATCTTCCCCGAGTTCATCTGCCAGCAATCGCATGCTCGGCACACCGTGCAAGCAGAATATGGGCCTTCTTGAACCCTTTGGGTGAATCGTGGCCACATCTTTGGTCGGCTCCAATGGCGCCCTCCCAGTCAATAACCCCGCCATTTGCTGAATGGTTGGCGACTGGAATAACGCGGCCAACGGAATCTTCTTCCCAAACGATTGGTCGATTCGCGCTAACAACCGCGTTGCCAATAAAGAGTGCCCACCAACATCAAAGAAATTAGCCGTTGTGCTGATCTTGGAGACCCCAAGAACCTTTTCCCAAATCGCCAGGACGCGCTGCTCGGTTTCATTCGCCGGAGCGCTGTAGCTGACCGTCCCCATTTCCCTCAAATCTGCCGCCGGTAGAGCATTTCGATCGACTTTGCCATTGGGAGTCCGGGGCAGAGCTGCGAGCGGGACAAACGCTGAAGGTTGCATGTATTCCGGAAGCTGTTTTTGCAAAGCCGTGCGAAGATCCGGCGGAACAACTGGTACCTGTCCTGCTTCCATTTCGTTCGGCACGACATAAGCAACTAGATGCTTACTCCGGCCTCCGTCTTCCCGGGCAACCACCGCAGATTCTTTTACGCCCGGATGTTTTGCGATGGTGGCTTCGATCTCTCCCGTTTCGATGCGGAAGCCGCGGACTTTGACTTGATGGTCGGTTCGTCCGAGAAATTCCAGCTCGCCGGTCATCTTCCACCGCACCAGATCGCCCGTACGATACAGTCGCGAAGCCGTTTGTCCGCCCACGCCTTCACGAAATGGATCGGGAACAAACTTCTCGCGGTTCAATTCCGGTCGATGATGGTATCCATGCGCAACCCCGATCCCCCCGATAAAAAGCTCGCCCGGCGCCCCGATGGGCACGGCTCGCAGGTTTGCGTCCAGCACATGGAATTGCGTATTGCCGATTGGAGGTCCGATCAGCACACTTCCCGTACCCGGACGCACTCTGGCAACCGAAGACCAGATCGTAGTCTCGGTCGGACCATACATGTTCCATAATTCGCCGCCCATCGTGAGCAACTCATTGGCTAAGGCGCGAGGTAAAGCCTCGCCCCCACAGAGCATTTTGAGCGCCGGGTCTCCTCTCCAGCCAACCGCGAGCAGCATTTGCCAAGTGGTCGGAGTTGCCTGCATCATCGTGGCGCGCGAGCGTCGCAAGACTTCCAGCAATTCCGAACCCTCCGCTGCTTGTTCTCGAGTTGCGATCACAACCCGGGCTCCCACCGTGAGCGGCAGGAATAATTCCAGCGCGGCTATATCAAAAGACAGAGTCGTGACGGCAACCAACACGTCGTCATGGTCGATACCGGGTGCGCGGCGCATCGACGACAGCAGATTGACCACCGCAAGATGCGGAACTTTAACCCCCTTGGGCACTCCCGTGGACCCAGAGGTGTAGATCAAGTAAGCAATCTGCTCACTCGAAGTCTCGACTTTAGGACGCTCAGCTGGCTCTCGCGAAATCTTGCTGGCCTCGGAATCAAGGCAGACAATCCGAGCGTCGCCATCTGGGATTATGGGACGAAGCTTCTCTTGCGTGACCAGCATCGGCGTCTCAGAATCGTCCATCATCTGCTTCAGCCGTGCAGGAGGATAAGCTGGGTCCAGCGGAATGTAGCCCGCCCCGGCTTTGAGAATGCCGAGCAGGCCAACCATCATGCTGACGGATCGCTCCACGCAAAGCCCGACGCATTGACCGGGCTGAACTCCTAGACCTATGAGGTAGTGAGCCAGCTGATTTGCTCGTCGCTCAAGCTCGCCATAAGTGCATTGTTCCCGGCCAACCGCCACTGCAACCGCCTTTGGCGTCCGCTCGGCCTGCTCTTCGATGAGCTCATGCACCGTCTCTTGCACTGGCAGTGGACCGGACGTGCCATTCCACTGCGCCAGCAACTTCTTTTCCTCGCCGAGCAGAACAGGAAACTCTGAAATTCGCCGTTCCGCGTTCTTTCCGATCTCGCCCAGAAGTGCTTCGAACTGGCGCAGCATGCGCCCGGCTGTCTCGGTCTCGAACAGATCTGTATTGAATTGAATGGACGCGCGCCATCCGTCCGCCCGCTCCACCATCAGGCAATTGAGATCGTACATGGCTCCGGCTAAGCGAGACGGAACATCAATCAACGAAAACGTTTCATAATCGCGGCTCGTCACCAGCGATCGCTGCAGCATGAAGTTGACCTGAAACAGCGGGTTGCGGCTCAGATCCCGCTTCGGATTGATCATTTCCACCAGTTGCTCGAACGGCGTGTCCTGATGAGCCAGGGCCTGCATAACGACTTCCTGCAACCTCTCCAGGAGTTCGCTGAATCGAGGGTTGCCAGAAAGATCGTTGCGCAAAGGTAGCGTGTTCAGGAACAAGCCGATGATCTGCTCGTGCTCGACCTGATTTCTTCCCGACACCTGCGTGCCGATCGTGATGTCCTCCTGCCCGGTGTAGCGATAAAGAAGTGTCAGAAACGCGGCGCAAGCCGTAATAAAAAAAGTGTTTCCGTTCTTGCGGCTGACTTCCTGAATCGCATCCGTAATCCTGCGCGGCAACTGTATGGAAACCACGTCTCCATGGGTAGTCTGTGAAGCCGGACGAGGCTTGTCGGGCATTACCTCAAACGGGCTATGATTGCGGAACCGTTCCAGCCAATACTGGTTCTGAGTCTGGATGGCCTCACCTTGCAATAGCTCTCGCTGCCACGCCGCATAATCGGCGTACTGCATCTCTGGATCTGGCAAAGGAGACGGCAATTCCCTCACGTACGCGTCATAGATGTCTCCAATCTCTTTTGCGAGCAATCCGACAGCCCACCCGTCAGCGACAATGTGGTGCGCCGTGACGTGAAGAATACATTCGTGCTCATCGATGCGGATCAGAGCGGCGCGCAGCAGCGGAAGGGTGGACAACTCGAAAGGCTGTTCACCATTCTCCCGGCAGAGCCGATCCGCTTCCTCGCTCCGCTGATCCTCCGGTAAGCCCGTCAGGTCTGTCACCTGTACCTTGATGTTAAGGGCAGGCGCGATGCGCTGCATGGGCTGGCCCTCTACCTGAATCAGGGTGGTCCGCAAGATGTCATGGCGACGGATCAGCTCGCTGAACGCCCGCTCCATCAGTTCGGGTCTGATCTGCCCTTTGAGGAGCCAACGAATCGGGATGTTGAAAGCTCCGCTGCCCTGACCCAACTGCTCCAACAACCAGAACCTCTGCTGCGCCAGGGAAGCTGGCACGATCACGTCGATCTTGGGTCGAGCAGAAGAGGACGATTGGGTACGGGATGGCTTTGCGCTGGAATATCTTTGCTCCGCCGTGAAGGGCGTCGTTTGAATTGACCGTATCGTTTGGAATCGGCTGACCAACCGATCGGGGTCAGCAGTCACTTCTTCCATCAATTGACGGAATTGCGCGAGAAACCCCTCTGCTGCCTTCGACGAATAAAGATCGGTATTGTATTCGAGAGACAAGCGCCAACCTTCGGGACGCTCAACCATGAAGAAATTGAGATCGTACGGTGCGCCCGGAGTGCGCGACGGCAGGTCGGTCAACTGAATATCGGCAAACTTGATGTTTTCGATGAACGACCGCTGGTAAATGAAATTCACGTAGTAGAGGCGGTCTCTGCCAGGGTCGTCGCTCCCCAATGCCTGAAGCACGCGTTCGTGCGCTAGATCCTGGTTGGCGGTTGCCTGAATGACGGCGTCACT
>JBKQKT010000403.1:0-3612 GCA_052147365.1 Candidatus Korobacteraceae bacterium
CATCGGCCGCGGCCAGCGCGAGTTGATCATCGGCGACCGCCAGACTGGCAAGACCGCCGTCGCGCTCGACACCATCATCAACAGCAAAGGCCGCGACCTGATCTGCATCTACTGCGCCATTGGCCAAAAGCGCTCGTCGGTCGCCCAGGTGGTGAAGATTCTAGAAGACCACGGAGCGATGGATTACACCATTGTCGTCTCAGCGTCGGCCTCTGACCCCGCTCCGATGCAGTACATTGCTCCCTACGCCGCGTGCGCCATGGGTGAGTACTTCCGCGACACGAAGCGACACGCGCTGTGCATTTACGACGATCTTTCCAAGCACGCGGTCGCGTATCGCGAGATTTCGCTGCTGCTGCGCCGTCCGCCGGGGCGCGAGGCCTATCCGGGAGACGTCTTTTACCTGCACTCGCGTCTGTTGGAGCGTGCTGCGAAGCTCAGTAACGAGCTTGGCGGTGGCTCACTGACTGCGCTACCGATCATCGAAACCCAGGCGGGCGATGTGTCAGCGTACATCCCGACTAACGTCATTTCGATTACCGACGGCCAGATCTATCTCGAGACTGACTTGTTCAACTCCGGCGTGCGTCCCGCGGTAAACGTTGGGCTCTCGGTGAGTCGTGTCGGCGGAAATGCACAGATCAAAGCCATGCGACAGGTTGCCGGAACGTTGCGTCTTGATCTTGCGCAGTATCGCGAACTGGCAGCGTTCTCGCAGTTCGGAAGTGACCTCGATAAAGCCACGCAAGCGCAGCTCGCTCGAGGCGGGCGGCTGACGGAAATCCTGAAGCAGGGGCAATATCAGCCGCTGCCGTTCTCGAAGCAGATTCTCATCATCTTCGCGGGTACGCAGGGACTGCTCGACGAAATGCCCATTGAGCAACTGCACGACTTCGAGCAGGGACTGTACTCCTATGTGGATACTTCGAATCCTGGCGTGCTGAAGTCGATTGAGGAAAAGAAGATTCTCGATGACGATCTTAAGGCCGCGATGACCAAGGTCATCAAGGAATACAAGGAGCGCTTCGCCAGCGAACATCAGGAAGTGGCGAAGGCGAGCGCATAAGGGCGAATGGCGAACATACGCGACATCCGGCGGCGCATCCGCAGCGTAAAGAACACGCGCCAGATCACCAAGGCCATGAAGATGGTCTCGGCGGCCAAGCTGCGTCGCGCCCAGGAACGCGCGTTGGCGGCGCGGCCCTATGCGCTGATGATCACCAACGTCCTGCGGTCGCTCGTCAGTCGCACCGATCTCGTCGATCCCAAGACAGGTGAACCAAAACATCCCCTGTTGGCGCAGCGGCCGGAGCAGAACATTCTGCTGGTGCTGGTGACCGGAGATCGTGGTTTGGCCGGCGCCTTCAACTCGAACGTCCTGAAGGCGGCAGCCAAATTCCTGGGGTTTTTCAAGGACAAGAACATCAGCATCGCTGCCGTAGGCCGAAAGGGCCGCGACTACATGCGCCGGCGTTATCCGGTGGCGACTCCGGAAAGCCCGGAGCGCGCTGGCCCGGTGCAGATTGTTGGCGAGCACTTGAACCTTCTGGGTAAGTTGGAATACGAGGCTGTCTCCGAGATCGTTGAGCGCTTGATCCAGGCTTACGACCATGCCGAGATTGATTCGGTTTACGTGCTCTACAACGAGTTCAAGTCGGTGATCTCACAGCGGCTGATTGCGCAGCGCATTTTGCCGGTGCAGGAAATCGGCCGCCGCGAAGTGCTTCTGACCGAAGAGTTCAGCCTGGAAGAACGCGAGCGCATGGGCGAGGCCGCGCGTGCCGCTGGTATCAGTTTGAAAGAGCCGGAGGAGAGCGAAGCGGAGCGCCGCGCCAGGGAATTTCCTGCGCCCGGTATTGATTACATCTACGAGCAGCCGGCAGAAGAGATTTTCAAGGACATGCTTCCGCGGTACGTGGTCATGGAACTCTTCCAGGCGATGCTGGAGTCGGTGGCGGCCGAGCAGGCGGCCCGCATGACGGCAATGGATTCGGCCACCAATAACGCCAATGACGTGATTGACTCGCTAACGCTGACCATGAACCGCGCCCGGCAAGCGGCCATTACGAAAGAAATCATCGAGATTGTCAGCGGAGCTGCAGCGCTGTAGAGAAGGAACTTGCTGACGGCTGAAAGCCGACAGCTGAGAGCTAATTTCATATGCCAGAAAACATCGGACACATCATTCAGATTGCAGGTCCCGCGGTGGACGTGCAATTTTCCGAGAGTGCACTGCCGCCAATTTACTCGGCGCTGCGCGTTACCAGTGAGGGCTTCAACGTTCCCGCACCGATCGACGTCATCCTGGAGGTCGAGCAGCAGCTTGGCGAAGCGCGTGTGCGCTGCGTCGCCATGGAGCCCACCGAAGGCATGGTGCGCGGCATGAAGGCCATCGACCTCGGCGGTCCAATCACGGTGCCCGTTGGCCGGGGGACGCTGGGCCGCGTGCTCAATGTCATCGGCAACCCGGTGGACAAACTTGGCCCGGTGCACTTTGACAAGCGCATGCCGATCCATCGCCAGGCTCCGGCATTCGACGAGCAATCCACGTCGATGGAGATGTTCGAAACCGGCGTCAAGGTCATCGACCTGATTCAGCCGTTTTTGAAAGGTGGCAAGATCGGACTTTTCGGCGGCGCTGGCGTGGGCAAGACCGTCGTCATCATGGAGCTCATCAACAACGTGGCGCTCAAGCATGGCGGCTTTTCCGTGTTTGCGGGAGTCGGTGAGCGCCCGCGCGAGGGCAACGATCTGTGGCTCGAAATGCAGGAGTCGGGCGTGGTCAACATCAAGGAGCCTTCGAAGTCGAAGGCCGCTTTGATCTACGGTCAGATGACCGAGCCGCCCGGAGCGCGCCTGCGCGTGGCGCTGAGCGCACTCACGGTTGCCGAGTACTTCCGCGATGAAGAAGGTTCGGACACTCTGCTCTTTATCGACAACATCTTCCGTTTCACGCAGGCAGGCTCGGAAGTATCAACGCTGCTGGGCCGCATGCCTTCGGCCGTGGGATATCAGCCGAACCTGGCCACGGAGATGGGCGAGTTGCAGGAGCGCATCACATCCACAAAGAAAGGTTCAGTGACGTCGGTGCAGGCCATCTATGTGCCCGCCGACGATCTGACGGACCCGGCGCCGGCGACCACGTTCGCGCACCTGGACCCGACCACCGTGCTCTCTCGCGCGCTGACCGAGATCGGGATCTATCCCGCTGTCGATCCGCTGGCTTCGACTTCGCGCATTCTCGATCCGCGCATCGTCGGCAACGACCATTACGACGTGGCCCAGGGCGTGAAGAGGATCCTGCAGCGCTACAAGGACTTGCAGGACATCATCGCCATTCTGGGCATCGACGAACTGAGCGAGGACGACAAGCTCACCGTCGCCCGCGCGCGCAAGATTCAGCGCTTCCTCTCCCAACCCTTCCACGTAGCCGAGCAGTTCACCGGCACGCCGGGACGGTTCGTGAAGATTGCGGACACCGTAAAGGGCTTCCGTGAGGTCATCGAGGGCAAGCACGACGGCATCCCCGAGCAGGCGTTTTACATGGTCGGCACCATCGACGAGGTGCTGGAACGCGCCGAGAAGATGAAAGCCACGGCGGCGGCGTAAAGA
>JBKQKT010000404.1:0-7545 GCA_052147365.1 Candidatus Korobacteraceae bacterium
TTGAGGAAGTCGCGCACGTCCTGCCGCCGCGCCTCGCGCAGGGCGCGCTTTCGCTTCAGCAGAAACTGCGAGTATTGCTCCAGGTCGGAGTGGTAAGCCGAAACACTCAGCGGCGCCAGTCCCTTCTCGACCTTCAGGTAGTCGAGAAACGACTCCAGCAGCCGCAGATTGGGATCGGCACTCTGCACGAGATGAGTATGGAGTGCGAAGGCGGCGTGTGGGAATAGCGAGGCGGGTGCGAGGCCTTAGACGGGTGGAATCACTGTAGCTTCGCGTACTCAGCTTTGGCTTGCTTGTAGACGGGGATGTCGGGATCGGCGTCTTTCCACAGGGTGAGGAAATCCCGATATGACTTGCGCGCGGCGTCCTTGTCGCCCATCATCGCCTGCGCACGACCAAGCTGCAGATGCGCGAGCGCACCGGTGATGGAGTTGAGGACAATGCCCGGATGATCGAGAATCTTTTGGAACTCTGCAGCCGCTTGCTGTCCTTGGCCCAACTTCAGATGTGCCAGTCCACGCACGTAAGCTGGGTCTAGACTACAGAACGGGTAAGACCCCAGTTCATATTTTGTGGTGATCTGCAGAAGTTGGATCGCCGTTGCCGCGTTGTTCTCAGCAATTGCAATTAGCGCACGTACGCTGGGAAGCAAACAATATTGGACAATTGTATCGAGAGGAAATTGCCGATCCAGTCTGTCCGTCAGAGTTCGTGCACGCTCGATATCTCCAGCGGACGCGAGTGCCGAAGCCGCACTCAGTTCGACAAGCATCCCGCTGTTTAGACCTAACGCCTCCAGAGCCTCTCTCTGCGCTCGCCTGCTGTTTCCTACGATGGCATCGAGCGAGGCTTGCCCCGCCAGTGAAAGCTGGCGCGACTTGTGGAGTCTGCCGTAGTAAGCTTCCGTAGCCGCCGGGGCATCGAAGAGCACATCCTTAGTGCCTGACTTGCCCTCGGCCCAAGCGACTTGTCCCTGCATAGCCACATCGTCGTGCTGGAGAAAAGCGATCCAATATCGCGCCAAGTGCAGAAGCGGCGCATCGACATCATGCGAACGGGCTTCGTCGAACGCAGCTTTCGCCTCTTGCAGCTGACCTAGCGCCATATCGGATGACATGAGGTTAAAGCTGGCTTGATAAAACTGTGGTACCAACCGGAGTGATTCTCGAGCCTGAGCAGCAGCGTTTTCGTACTGGCCAAGGACTCGAAGACGGTGGCTAAGGTTGCTATGCGCCACAAAATCGCCGGGATATTTGCTGACAAAGTCCTGGAGCACCTGCGCAGATTTCTCCCATTGGCCCGTGACGTTGGCGTAATAATTGCCCTCAATGTACAGGCGTAAGCGCTCAGTGGTCCGATCGCGCAGCTGAAAAGCCTTTGTTGCATTTTTGGCCGCAGATGCAGGTTCCTCAAGATTCGAATAAACAGCCGCCAATACGCCATAAGCATAGGCGAACTCAGGATCCAGACTCACCGCCTTTTCGAGATATGGAAGCGCCGCTGCATCACCTTGCCGGACTTGTTGTTTCCTGCCTTCGGCAAAGGCTTGTAACGCCTCAGGCGATGAGCTCATGGCCTCGTCAAGCGGCTTGTCGAATTCGCGCAGAGAAGAGACCGGCTCACCCAGCCGGGCGCGCAATCGGTTACCGGCTACACCAAGCGTTCGTATCACCTGGTCGTGCTTCGCGGCTTCAGCCTCGGCCACCGCGGTTGTCTTGTCCGACTGGCAATCCACGCTTTTCAGCTCGACTCTGTAATGGTTGCCCACGTCTGCAATCCCGCCTGACAACAGCGCCCTGCTGCCCGTTTTCAGGCAGACGTCCCGCGCCAATTCGGGTGTGAGGCGTTCGTCTTCGGAACGATTCATGCGCTTCAACGTGCCGCGCACCTTGTTAGGCGTGAGGAGATTAAAGAACGGGCTCTGATCTAACTCCACTCGCAATGCTGCGGTAAGGCCATCGTCGAAAGCCGGGTCACTGGTTGAATTGGTGAAGTCGGCGAGCACGACGGTGTCCTGGTTTTTGAGCCTGGCCATATTGCGAGAACGCCAATACAGCCCACCGCTGATCAATACCAGGACGAGTGCCGCGCCTGCCGCAATCAGCATCCAGCGCCGGAAAATCGCCAACTTGGGGGTGACGAGTTGGGTGTCCGACTCGACCTTCTTCAAATCGGCGCGCATCTCCGCCGCGGATTGATAGCGCCGCTCCCGGTCCTTTTTCAGTGCCTGGTTGATGATTGTTTCCAGCCCCGGCGGGAGTTTGGAATTGAGGTCGTGAACCGGAATCTGTGGCTGGTGCAGGATTGCGTCATGCACGACCGCCGCAGTCTCGCCGCTAAAGGCGCGCTGGCCAGTGGCCATTTCGTAGAGAACCAAGCCAAAAGAGAACAGGTCGGTGCGTGCATCCAGCTTATCGCCGCGCACCTGCTCGGGAGACATGTAGCCGGCCGTGCCCATGGCGGCTCCGGTGCGGGTAAGGATCGCTTCAGCGGGTGTTACTTTGCCGCTAAATATTGATTTGTCATCCTGAGCGGAGCGACCGCGTTCTTCCCCGTCCCGCGTCTCTTGCGGGACGGGCGGGCGCGCAGTCGAAGGACCTGCATTTTCGAGTGCCCGAGCAAATGCAGGTCCCTCGACTCCTCGGGATGACAACGGAAGGGGGTCGGCGGACGCGGGCCTTAAGGCCCTCTCTACCCGTGCGGCTTCCGGCGCTTCCACCGCTAACTTCGCCAATCCGAAGTCGAGAATTTTGCAGATACCCTTATGGGTCAGAAAGATGTTGGCCGGCTTGATGTCGCGATGGATGATGCCCCTGTTGTGGGCTGCGTGCAGACCGTCGCAAACCTGAATCGCAATGTCCAGCAGTTGTTCGAGTGGAACTGTTTTCCCCTCCAGAGCAGTGAGCCGATCGCTCAGCGTCTCACCCTCCAGCAACTCCATTACGATGAACGGCTGGCCCAGATACTCCTCCACTTCGTGTATGGTGCAGATGTTGGGATGATTCAACGCTGACGCCGTGCGAGCTTCGCGCTCGAAGCGCTGCCGCACAACAGGATCGCAGACCAGTTCTTCGGGCAGGAATTTCAGCGCGACGTGGCGGCCCAGCTTGAGGTCCTCGGCGCGATAGACCACTCCCATGCCGCCGCCGCCGATGATGTCCAGCACGCGATAGTGCGAGACCGTCCGGCCGGTTAGGGTGGCGGCCTCAACCGACATCGGCACCGTAGCCGCCAGGGTCGGCTCTGACAACTGACTACCGTCAACTGACAACTGCTCCACCCACTCCACCGGTACCACGAGCCGATAACCCCGGCGGGCCAGCGTGTCTATGTATTTCGGGTCGTCGGCAGAGTCACCAAGCGCCCGTCGAAGGTTTCCTATGACCACATTGATACTGTGGTCGAATTCGACAATCGTATCGTTGGGCCAGAGCTGCTTCTTGATTTCTTCGCGGGTCGCGAGCTCGCCATTGCGCTCGATCAGCATGAGCAACACTTTGAGGGGCTGGACCTGCAAGAGGCTTCTGCGATCGCCGTTGCGGAGCTCTCCGCTCTTCAAGTCAAGTTCAAAGCTCCCAAAGCGGACGCGAGGTGGCAGCGTATCTTCCATTGGTTTGGGTGTGCGGCAAAGTTTACTACCCGCCCGCCAGAGCTCCAAGCACTTTGCAGATTAAACAAAGAGCTTTGGAACCAGTGACTTCGCCATTTGACAACTATTTGACTGCCAGTGCATTGCCTGCGAAAGCTCCCTAACGCACGCTCGGCAGCACCCGAGATGTGGGTGATGGACCCGGCCTGCACCTTGGCCGAACATCTTTCGAAACAAGGAGAAAAGGAGCCCAGTATGAAATTCAGGAAATGGACGCTCGTTGCACTTACGCTGGCGGCCGCGTTGGCAATCACGGTTTCGCTATCCGCTCAGAACAACCTCAATCCCAAGTTTAAACTGACGATGCAAGGCGGCGGGGATGATCCCTCCGAGGTCATCGTGTACAGCGACAGCCTGGCCGACAACGGCAACATCTACAAGCTCTTCGGGTTTCCCGGACCGCCTTATTGGAATGGAAGGTGGTCAAATGGCCCCGTCGCCATCGAGGACATGGCGGCAATCCTCGGAATGCCGTTGCTAGACTACGCGTATGCCGCAACCACCACAGGCCTGGGAAATCTTATCGACGGTGGGACACCGGAGCAGCTCGGATCGCTCGGGCTGCCGGGCATTACGACTGCCTATAACACCACAATCAACTCCATCCCTAGCGACACCATTCGCCATTCGTTGTTTGTTGTTTACGGTGGATTCAACGACTTCACCAGCGATGGACTTACGACTGCCACTGCGGACCACGCGGTGGCGAACCTCGTCGCTATCGTTGCTGATCTTCAGAAGAGGGGTGCGCGCTGGATCCTGGTTCCAGGGCTGCTCGATATGGGCATGACACCGAACTACACTTCGCAAGGCCCTCAGACGGCCGCCTTGGCGACTTCTCTGAGTAAGTACCTCAATCAAAACCTGGTTGCGGCGCTGCCCAAAAGCGTTCTATACTTCGATACCTTCAGCCTTTATCAGGCGATGCGGAACCATCCGCGCGCGTTCGGGCTGACGGATGTGGTCGACCAGTGCTACGACCCTTCCACCAACACAGCCTGTCCTAATCCGAACCAGTACCTGTTTTGGGACTTCGTCCACCCGACCGAACACGTGCAGGTCATTTTGGCGGCCGGATTTGCGTTCGCCGCTTACGGGTTCGATCTGCCTGCCCTTCCGGTTGCTGCGCAAGCCGAACCGTAATCAACCACCAAAGGGCAGGTCCTCGGTCCTGCCCTTCGCTCTTGTGGAGGACTCGGCCCTTATGCTGCTGCGGAACCAAGGAAGTGATCACACGCACACGTGACCTGTGCCGTTGCCGCCAGTCGCCCGGGCGCGCTATCAGTGATAGCGAGGAGAAGGTTGTTGTGTCTTCGGCGGCCGCACCCAGTGAGCAGGCCGAAAAGCTCTTTGACAGGCCAGTGGATCGTGGGCAGTGGGTAGTTGGATACAACCGGCATTTGATCCGGCGATGCTCATAGATGCTGTCATGCCAGCAAGAATGCATCTATGTATTAAATGACCTTACATACCGAGAATTGCCTGGTTCTTGCGTTTTTGCCAGCTAAGCCCTTATTTTACTATTGAGTACGCGTAAGTGCTTTAGAATCTGATAAATGCCGATGGCATCCCCCCCAAAGTGCTTTGTTTCCAATCAGGGCCAGGGGGATAGGGTAATAGGTGGCTAAGAGGACCGCCTCAAACCGAAAGATGCTCGATTGTGGACGAAATTAGTGGCTGGTAAATGGATCGTCGGAGAATGGCAGACGCGGAGGCTTGGATGCGGCAGTTACGGTCGCGCCCTTTCCACTTCCAGCTCCAGGCCTTCGACTTTGCGGACCACGACGTGCTCGCCGATGGCGACCCGCGCAGGCGCGTGCGCGTTCCACAGCTCGCCGAGTACCCAGACCTTGCCTTCGGGATCGATGTCGGTGCGCGCTTCTCCAATTGCACCGATCATGCCTTGCTCGCCGGTAACCACCTTGGCGCGTCGGGCGCGAAGCGCGATGGTCATTAGAAAGACGGTTATCACGCCGAGCGGCACGCTAATGGCCAGCGCGGTCAGCAAGTGGACTCGCATCTGCGGAATCGGACCGTCCACCAGCAGAAGCCCGCCCAGCGTAAGCAGAGCGATGCCGCCAATTCCGAGCACACCATGGGTCGCGAACTTGGCCTCCAGCGCAAACAAGACGAAGGCACCCATGATGAGCGTAAACGCAGCATAACGCGTCGGCAGCAGATTGAGCGCGAACAGAGCCAGCACACTGAAGACGACTCCTACCACTCCCGGCACAACTGCGCCGGGATGATTGAATTCCATGTAGAGCGCCAGCGCGCCGATGGCGAGCACGAGAAAGGCAACGTTGGGATCGAGCAGGAAGTCGAGGATGCGCTGCCGCAGCGTCATCTGCATTTCGTCCACTGACGCGCTAGCGAGATGCAGCGTCACCTGCTTGCCGTCAAAGCGCTTGACTGCGCGGCCTTCGAGCTGATGAAACAGATCGCTCTGATCGCGGGCTACAATGTCGATGAGCTTCTGCTGCAGGGCTTCCTGGTCGGTCCACGACTTCGATTCGCGCACCGCGGTCTCCGCCAGGGCAACGTTGCGCCCGCGCGGACCGACGAATGAACGCATGAAGGCAGCCGAGTCGTTCTCGATCTTGGTCTTCATGGTGTCGTCCATCTTTCCACCGCCTAACTCAACCGGATGCGCGGCACCGGTATTGGTGCCCGGAGCCATCGCCGCCACGTCGGCAGATTCCAGGATGAAAAAGCCCGCGGAGGCAGCCCTCGCGCCCGTAGGCGCGACGTAGATGATCACCGGCACGGGTGAGGCAAGAATTTTTTCGATAATCGTGCGCGTGGACTCGAGCAGGCCTCCCGGCGTGCTCAACTCGATCAACACCGCGTCGGCATTGGTTTGCCGCGCGTGCTCGATGGCGCGATCGATGTACTCAGCGGTAATCGGCTGGATCGTATCGTCGATACGGACTTTAACCACGCTGCTCGCCGAGGCAACGGTTGAGCCTAGCAGCGCCAGCAACACACAGGACACGAGAAAACGGGTTTGGAACATAGCTGCCTTCTTCCGGAGGACCCTGCAGTAATTCTATTGGGAAACCGCTTGCTGCGTAGTGATATCGCGTTTCAGCGCCTGTGCCGCGGCGTTCCCCGGCTCCAGCGTGAGAGCGCGGTCAACATCGCCGGCAGCCGACTGGAAGAGGTTCTTCTTGAGGTCAATGCGAGCCAGCACCAGCAAGGCGTCAACATTTGGTACTAAACGCAGCGAAGTCTGTGCTTCAGACAGCGCGTTTGCGGTGTCGCCCTTCTTTTCCAGCAGAACGGCCAGTTGAGCGTGGGCCACAGCATTGCTGTAATCGGCGCTGATGGCCTCACGAAACTCGCTCTCGGCCAGCGCCGTGTTGTTCTGGGCCAGCGACTCTTTGCCACGCTCCACGTGATAGGCTGCGTGGGTGTGCCGGTCAGTCTTGGCCAGCTTGACCTCGGTCAAGTTGTGGATTTCCATCTCCAATTGCCGGTATGACTCTTCGTCGTAATTTCGTTTGATTCGCTCTGAGGGGATGCGAGGCTGGTTTGCGGGTAGCAGCGCTGTTCCCCCCGGCAGTGGTGACATCGTGCTCGCTGGCGGCGGCATCACACCACGATTAATCATGTCCAGCACTGACCTGGCTTCCCCGTCCGTAGGCCGCCGCTGCAACTCGTCCCGCAACTGCCGCGACGCGCCCGCACTGTCTCCGTTCTTGAACAGGGCAACCGCCAGGTTGAAGCGGTAGTCGGCATCGTTCGGGTCAGCATTGACCGCCTTGGAAAAATATTCTACTGCGGCCGCCCTGCGTCCACGACGAGCTTCGGTCACGCCCATGTTGTTATAGACCTCGGTCAAGGGCAGCCGGGCAGCCAGAGAACCGAACGCACTGAAGGCCTTATCGAAATTC
>JBKQKT010000405.1:0-3637 GCA_052147365.1 Candidatus Korobacteraceae bacterium
GTCAAGATCACCAACACCGGCAACCAGGCCCTGGTGGGCGCCGCGATGAAGCTGGTGTTCCAGAATTCCATGAATGAAGTGGTGCAGACCGAGACGCTTCCGCTGCACGTGTTAGTGGAAAACCGGATGGGCGGCTATCCGGACTTAGTGGACCTGGGCCGTCTGCCCATCGCTCCCGGTCAGACCAGAACTGCTCGTATGACGCTGGAGCACATTTCTGCCGACTGGAACCAGAATTATCCCGCGATGCAGTTGACGGACCTGAAACTAAAGCCGTAGTGAGGTGCCTCCCACATTCACTCCTTTGCTTGGGGACCACTGCTAATCTATTTTCATGCTGAAATTCAGAGCTGCCATTTTCGTCGCATTGTTCGCTTTTTCCTTATGCCTTTTGGGCCAGGAGAAACCCGCTCCTGACGTAGCAACGTCAGCGGCCGCGCAGGCTCCTGCCGAGAAAGAACACACCGTTTTGGGGGTGCTGGAGATCACTCCTTTCACCAGCAAAATCTTTCACAACACGCGGATGTTACGTGTATGGCTGCCCGCCAATTACGGTTCGCCCTTCAACCGGCATCGCAGTTATCCGGTGCTCTACCTGCAGGATGCGCAGAACCTGTTTGATGAGGTCACCAGTGACGCTGGTGAGTGGCACGTGGATGAGACCGTCGATCACTTGGTCGGCAGCTTCAAGATTCCGCCCATGATCGTCGTAGGCATTGATTATCCCGGGCAAGACCGCAGCTCGGAGTACCTGCCCTACTCCGATCCTCATCACAAGCAATATGACGTGCCCGTACCAAAGGAGCTGCGCGGCAAAGAATATGCGAGCTTCCTGCTCACCGAGGTAATCCCCTTCGTCGAAAAGAAGTATCGCGTGTCGCGCGGCCCCGCAAACACCGGCCTCGGCGGCGCATCCTACGGAGCGGTTATCAGCCTCTACACCGCGCTGCTGCATCCCAGCGTCTTTGGACACGTGCTGCTCGAAAGCCCGGTGCTGGGCGTCGGCGACGGCCGACTGCTAAAGGACGCGGAACAGGCGAAGCAGCTTCCGCAAAGGATTTATATCGCCATGGGAACGAAGGAGACCAAAGATCCGGAATACAATGCCGAGCTCCTAAAGAGTGTGGAGGAGTTGCAGAGCATTCTGCGCAAGAAAGGAATGGGCCCGAACCGTCTGAAAATCGTGATCGACGAAGGTGCGGCCCACAACGAAGCTGCCTGGTCTCGCCGGCTGCCGGAAGCGCTACTTTTCCTCTACGGGCACTGAATTTCTCATGTCACCAAGTTGTGACGGGACGAACGCGTGCCTTTCTGGGATGAACCGCATATCCGGGAGTTGACGAACGAGCTTCTGCTGGGTCCCTCTGCCTCCAATGGGAGTATCATTTCTGAAACCGCTGGCCGATCCGGGCGTTTCGTGGGAGAAGCTGTATGGTACGCAAACTACTCGCAGTTTTGAGCGTGCTCATGGTTGCGGCATCGCTACCGTCGTTCGCCGCGATGCGTGGCCCTTCAACGGCGGAAGAGCGGGCGCAGGCGCTCGACTATGCGCAAAGCCTGGAACAGCACCCGCTCGCCAAAGACAGCCTTGAAAAGCGCATGTGGCTGACGGAATGGATTGTCGAGGTGCCAGATATGACCTTCCACCTCTGTTGCAAGGAGATGAAGGCCCTGGAATCACTCGACAAGGTGAACAACACCTACTCCAACCAGTTGCGCATGCAAGCCATTTACTCCCAGGCGGCGTTCCAGTTACTGCATCCCGAGGAAAAGAGCACCGCCAGAATTCAGGCCGCGGGACTGGCCGGCACTCTGCGCGCCTACCGCGCGATTCAGCAATTTGATCCGTCGGCGAAGTATCCACTGCTCGACAACCTGATGTCGCTGGAAAAACAGGGCAAGCTGGAGAAGTACGTGCAGAGACAGAAGAAGTGCCTCAAGAGCTGACGGCGCGACCTAGGACCTTCAAAAGGGCGCGCGGCTCGCGCCCTTTGTTATTTGGGTGCCTCCTTCACAAGCTAAAATGACGGCCATGAAATACGACTTCATCGCCATCCCGCCGCAGGATGTTCCCCGCGCCGGCAACCCGCTCTTCCAGCATTTGCTCGACACCTACGCCAGCGAGACCGACAAAGTTATCTCCGTCTGGCGCTGCTTCGCGCCCGAGGACATGAATTTCCGGCCGCATCCGAAATCGTCAACTGTGAGCGACATCCTGAAGCATCAACTGCTCTCGGAGCGCAGGTTCTTCGGCGAATTTGTCGGCACGCCCGAGCCCCCGGCCAGTGACGTTCTGCCCAAAACACCAGAGCTGAGCTCATACATCCAGCGCATGGAAGAACTGGTGCGGCCGCGGCTCGCATTCTTCGCCTCGCAGACAGCAGAATGGTGGATGCAGGATGTGCCCTTTTTTGGCCTCACGCGGCAGCGCATCTGGGTCTTCTGGCGGCGGGTGCTGCACACTTGCCATCACCGCACGCAGCTTACGATATATTTGCGCCTGCTGAGCAAGCCCGTCCCCTCGGTGTACGGGCCGACCTCAGATCAAACGTGGGAAGGCGCCGACCCGACCACTTCGGTGGAGGCGGCGGGGAGGAAGTAGAGGTGTTGCAAAAGCGGGCTGGAATCCGGGGCCATTTCGGGCGGTGCTGGTGCGGATGCAGACCGTCGGGAGTGCTCTCGATGAAAACTCGTTTCACAGTGTCGCGAACAGGCGAGACGGGTGTACTATGGTGCCTTTCTTGAGGCCAAAAAGGAAATTCCAGGTAAGATTCTCTCGAAATCCGTAAGAGTTCAGGAGAGCCAGATGAACGATAGTCGAGCGCTCAGATGTCTGTGCTTCGCGGTCACTTTGATTATGATCCTGCCCGGGCTGTTAGCCGCTCAGAATCAGCCCACCCGTGCAACGATTGATGTCCCGTTCGATTTCTATATCTCGGGGGAGAAATTGCCGGCGGGCCAGTACACGGTCGACCGAATCGTCCCCACTTATGTGATGTTGCGCAGCAACGATGGCAAGGTGCAACAGGATTTGTACCTTCTTCAGACAGCTGCGCCGGTCAACAATCCTCCGTTGAAGGTCATCTTTGCGCTGCGCGACGGAAAGTACTATTTTGCCGAAGTCTGGAGCTGGTATGGCAAGTCCAGGTTGAGCTCCTTCACGCCCAGTGCCAGCGACCAGGCAAAGGATGTTCCGCTGAAGGCCGCCCAATAAAGACGCGGCAAAATCCGCACCGGGGCTGTAATAGTAAATGCCTCCGCTTTGTGACAGTGCCTACCGTGTGATTACAGCTTTAAGTAGCTGGCGACCCTGGTCGTCAGCCGTGATAACGATGACCGCCTTGGAACCAATCAGCAGGAAGTCCGGGTCCTTGTTTCGCAAACCCGGCCAGCCAGCAACGTCGCCAAATACTGTCTTCGGAATTTCACCGACCTGCCCGACTAGTTCATCAAACACGGGGAATATCGACTAAAACACACGATTTCGAGCGACCGACCAAAACGTGGTTCGGCCTTGCACAATCAGGCACTTACCAGGAATCGCCTGCTACTTGGGCACGCCTCAAATCACACCTTCTCAATTAACGACCTCCTGACATACTGCGCTGTCGAGTAGTGAGGCTTGTGAAGAACAGGC
>JBKQKT010000406.1:0-3557 GCA_052147365.1 Candidatus Korobacteraceae bacterium
ACGCGAAATGGTTTGACGAGCAGGCCGTTGGCCCCGGACTTGAGGCAGTCCAGCGCCAGTGGATCAGCAGCGTTCTCCGTGACGACCAGAATTCTGGCTCCGGGGATGGCCGAGGTTATCTCGCGCACCACGCCCACCCCACTCTCTTTGTTCATGTCAAGTCCGAGCAGAATCAGATTCGGCTTCCAGTCATGCGCTTTGGCTACTGCTGCTTCGAGACTGGCATATTCGTGCGTTTCGTTCTCGTCCTGAAGCATGAACTGCAGCACGGTGCGATCGATCTCGTTCCCGCCCACGACAAAGATGCGCTTGTTCTCCACCGACCGCGAGCTTTCAACTCCAATCTGCATATGCCTCCCTGACACGCGAGGATTCGCCCCGACGGGGAAACAACAGCAATTGCCGTTCCAAAGCCTGTTTCTCCGAAATCAATCGGATACCTCATCCGCAGGCCAGGAACGGGCTCAGATGGATGTTGCCAATGCGACAGATGAGTGCTCGATGTCGCTTTTGCAACAAGCCGCGCTGGCCATCTTCCGCCATTTCACTGCTCTGATTGCAAGGCACTTGGCGGCGCGTTTTGCGTGCCGGCAACATGGCAACTAGATTGCAACCGTTTTTCATAGCCGGTTACCTCAGTTGCAAGCTGCCCGAACGGCCCGGTGGCTGATCGTGCGTCCGAAGCCGCGACCGAACACTCTTGAAAGCGAGTCTGCATGACCGACCTGGAAGCCATCAAAGCGGAAGTCAAGAAACTTTCCTCGCAAGCTGTAACGGCCAAGATGAACCTGCACGACCTGGCCGAAGATCTGCCCATCAACTGGGAGCAGATTCCTTTGGTTGCACAGCGAGCACATGACACCTACCGCGAGCTGGAGAGCAAGCGCGCGATTCTCAAGGCGGCTGGAGCATAGATGGCGACGCAAGCCGAACTGCCTACACTGACACGTGGTGGAAGCGCATGGAGTCCTTCGTATCTGCTGGACATCAATCAGGAGACCTGCATCGGATGCGGGCGCTGCTTCAAGGTCTGCGGACGCAATGTGATGATGCTGAAGGGCCTGACCGAAGACGGCGAACTAGTGGAAATCGACGACGAAAGTGAGGAGTTTGAGCGCAAAGTCATGCTCGTGACCGATCCCGGCGCATGTATCGGCTGTGCCGCCTGTTCGCGCGTTTGCCCGAAAGCCTGCCAGACACACGGACCAGCCTGACGGAGAATCCATGACCCCAGAGGCTACCTACACGTTCCTGAGTAAATGCAGCACGGACTCTGGCTGCGACCCATTCGACGGGCATGTGTTGGCGTGCATTTTCACGGTTGCTGCGATGGAGACCAGTCCAGCAAGACCCCTGACACACGCTCTGGGCGTCCCGGAGAGAATTCTTCGGCGTGCGAGCGAGCAGTACTTTCCCGGCGCGCAAACACTCCTTGAGTCTTTCGGTCTCCATGGCGAGCCGGCGGTCGACGAGAACGAACGCTGCCTGCGTCAACTGCTGGGCCGGTCCCGTACGGCAGCAGGGCCGCTTGGCTCGCTGCTTGCCATGCTCATTGCACGCAGATGCGAACGGCCGAACCACCTCTGGCAGGACTTGGGATTGCCGAATCGCGCCGATCTGTCCCGTCTGATGCTGCGCCACTTTGCGCCGCTTGCTCTACGCAACGAACAGGACATGAAATGGAAGAAATTCTTCTTCCGGATGATCTGCCGGGACGAGGGGTTCAGCTTGTGCGCAGCGCCTAGTTGCTCGGAATGCAGCGACTTTGGGGACTGTTTTGGCGATGAATCGGGTGAGAGCCTGCTGGCGCGCACACGTCTCCGATACGAGACCCAGGGTCTTATCTCCATTGCGCCAGCCTATGCGCAATGATGCGAAAGCGACATGTACTCAATACGACAATGGCTGGGTTCGGGCCTGCCTTTTGGCTTGTAAGCATATGTATTTACAACGCCCGTGGATTGGCTCGTGACGTGCACTCACATGCGTAGATTCCGCCTAGAGGACGCCATGATTCAACTGACCGAAAGCGCTGTTAGCGCCCTGCGCAGCGCCATCGCCGCCACGCCCGCACCTATCGCCGGACTGCGAATCAGTGTGCAGTCGGGCGGGTGTTCTGGAAACAAGTATCAGATGGGCCTGGTGCAGGCCGCGGAGCAGGGAGATGTCGTCGGCGAGAGCCACGGTGTCGCCATATTCATCGATCCCGCATCCGTCCCATTGATCTCCGGCACCACCATTGACTTTGTCGACAGCCTGCAGGGTTCGGGCTTCTCCTTCAGCAATCCTCAGGCGAAGTCGAGTTGCGGTTGCGGAAAATCCTTCTGCTAAGCCCATTTGCTCTGCGGAGGCAACTGCTCGAGGGAAGGTCGTTATGACAGATTTCGATCCCGCCGGCGAATGGGTCTATCTGGACAACAACGCCACTACGCGCATGGATGCGCGCGTGGTAGAGGCCATGCTGCCCTTCTTCCGCGAACTCTACGCCAACGCTTCTTCAACGCACACTCCCGGCTCAGCCGCAGCGGCCGCGGTTCGCCAAGCGCGCCAACAGGTTCAATCGCTGATTGGAGCGGCTCGCGAGAGCGAAATCGTCTTTACGTCCGGAGGGAGCGAGACGAACAACGCCGCGATCTTCTCGGCTATTGAGACACAGACCGGGCGCAATGAGATCGTGACCTCCGCCGTCGAGCATCCGGCCGTGCTGGCGGCCTGCGCATATCTTGAGCGAATGGGCAGAGCCAGGATTCACCGCGTTCCCGTCGATCCGGCAGGGAATCTGGATCTCGATGCTTACCGAGCCGCGCTCAGCGAGCGCACGGCAATGGTTTCCATCCAATGGGCCAATAACGAGACCGGCGTTGTCTTTCCCGTTGGGGTGCTGGCGGCCATGGCACGAGACGTGGGAGCGCTCTTTCACACAGATGCCGTCCAGGCCGCCGGAAAGGTCGCGATCGATGTGCAGGCGGCGCAAATCGATATGCTCACCCTTTCGGCGCACAAGATGCACGGGCCCAAGGGAGCGGGCGCTCTTTACGTTTGCAATGGAGTGAAGCTTGCGCCGCTGATTCACGGCGGACGCCAGGAGCGGGGGCGGCGCGCAGGCACGGAGAATACAGCAGCTATCGTGGGATTTGGAGTGGCTGCGGAGCTGGCCGCGCAGGCTTTGACGCGGGAGATGCCGAGAGTTGCAACGATGCGAGACCGGCTCGAGCGGGAGGTCCTGCGAATGATACCGGCGTCGATGCTCATCGGTACCGGGCCTGGGCAATGCCCCGGCGCCAGCAATCGTCGCCTGCCCAACACACTGAACATTGCCTTTCGAGACATGGAGGCGGATGCAATTCTCCTGTTGCTGGATCGCGCTTGCATGTTTGAAGAACACGGACCTCAGCCGAGGATCGTTAAGGATATGGAGCAGAACTAAGTCTCCGCGCTTTGGCAGACCAGTCCGAAACAAGGTCACATTGGAATACGGCAACTTCAGATGGTAGGCGGCACTATTCACGACAACCTTGTCGCCCAGCAGAAGAGTTGGTACATCCGATTGGCCGATT
>JBKQKT010000407.1:0-6022 GCA_052147365.1 Candidatus Korobacteraceae bacterium
GTTTGTTCGGGCTAAACCATTGATTCTAAATGAGCGCCGAGAGGGGAGGGTCCCCCGCATCTAGCAAACTGCTAAATCGGCTTCCGTGCAGTTAAATTCCGTCATATTTGCGAAAGTGCCAACAGCCAACAGCTAACAGCTAACAGCTGATAGGTGACAGCTGAGCTGAGTCCTTACTGCTTCTCCTTGGGCTGACTGCTGCCCGGCTGGCCGTAAATGGTGTACTGGTCCTGTGGCCGCTTGAGGCGAATGGTCACGCTCTGCTCAGGTTGATTGATGGTGAAATCATCGCCGAAGGTCTGAAATCCGGGAGCGATCACCTGTATGCGCAGCAGTCCATAAGGAATGCCATCGGTTTCGGTCTTGCCTTCAGCATCGGTCTTCAGTTCGAGCCCGCCTTTTGCCTGCTTGCCATCATGCTTGACGGAATGCAGGATAACCGCAGCGTTGCGCACGGGCTTGCCGTTGTCATCCTTGAGGACCACAAACTTGAGAACGGATGTCTGGCCGGAAGGCTTGTTCTGCTCACCGGCGGAGAGCAGGCCCGAGAGCGCCAGCAGGGCGAGTACAGTGAGCAACAGACGCAGCATCCTCATGACTTGTGTATTCTAGGCAACCGCGCTGCACGCCGCAATGAGGGGATTTCCGCGCGGCCTCGAGAAACTGAACATACAGGCATTGGCAAAGCGATAAAATCAAGCACGAATGAACCGCCTGTCCCTCTACCTCCATCGCAAATCGCGGGAGCAGAAGCATCGCCTGTTCCTGCAATTGCTGCGCCCCACTCCTGCTATGCGAATCCTCAATGTGGGAGCCTCGGGGACAAGCATCGGTCTGCCCGAGCAACTGGAGTCCTTCTACCAACACCACTCTCAGATCGTTGGGGGTGGCATTTCGTTTCCTGATGTGCAGGATTATCGGGAGAGTTTTCCCGGCGTGCGAGCAGTTGCTTTCGACGGATGCGCATTGCCCTTTGCCGACAAGTCCTTCGACATCGTCTATTCCAACGCCGTCCTGGAACACCTGCCGGGCAGCGACTGGTTAAAGCGTTTTGCGGCTGAGGTGCAGCGCGTGGGAAAGGGATGGTTTGTCACTACGCCGAACTTCTGGTATCCGGTCGATCCCCACTACCACTTGCCGTTCGTGCAGTTACTGCCGGAGAGCGCACAGCGAGGTCTGGTAAGACGCTTGGGGAAGACGCCCTATGATCATCTGCACCTGCTCACTAGGAGACACTTGCGCCGGCTCTTCCCGGCTGGGAATGTGGTTGGCTGCCGGGTGACGTTCTATCCGGAGACCCTGATCGCTTACCGCGCGCCGTCAGTTTGAGTCAAGGTTGGGGTTTCGCTTGAGTGTAGGCCGTCCTTCGTCCTTCTGCTCGGCGGGACTGCTGCCCTGACTCGATGTCCCGGCAGAGTCGCTATCGCTGCTCGAAGAGGAACTGCTGCGCTTCAACAGCACAGGACGATTGCTATTGCCACCCTTAAGGCCGCCCATCCGGCGGCCGTTTTCAAGTGAGATCAACCGGGCCTTAACATTCTCAAATTCGCTCGTGTTCACCAGGTATTCCGGACGATCGGGTAGGTAGAGGCGGATTTCGTCTTGCGCAGCCTTGATGCGGTCGGCGTTCATGGGATGCGTGGCGAAGGCCTTGGCTAGTGCGCTCTGCTTCTTCTTCCCATCTATGTTCAGCTTCTCAAAGAACTCCACGAAGGCGTGCGGATCATATCCGGCTGCGTAGTCGTATTCCAACCCCAGGAGATCAGCCTCGCGCTCGGCGTCACGCGAGAACTTGAGGTAGGTCATGGGGATGGCGATCGACGCTACTTCACTGATCGCGTAGGCGATCGGGCCTCCAATGAAGATGAGCGGCACCGAGGCCATGTTCCAGATCTGCGCTCGTGTCATGTTCTTTGTCGCGTGGCGCGCGGCAACGTGCGCGATCTCGTGCGCCATCACTCCGGCGAGTTCGGCCTCGTCGTCGGCAGCCAGGATCAATCCGCTGTTCACGTAGAAGAAGCCGCCGGGCAAAGCGAAAGCGTTTACCTCATCAGTGTCTAGGATCTTAATGGTGAAGGGGACACGGGCATCGGAGTTGCGCACCAGGTTCTGTCCGATGCGATTGATGTACTCGGTGACGATGGGATCGGTCACCAGCCTCGCGCTGCGCTCGACTTCCATCGACAACTGACGCCCCAAGGCAATCTCGCGGTCAAGGGAATAGAAGTCCAAGCCAGTTCCAATGTTGCGATGGCCGATCTGCGCCACATCGTATTTCGCGGCTTTCTGCGCTGCCGGATTTCCGGTCACTGCCGGCTGAGGGCTTGTGGTTGCAGGAGCGGCAGCGATTGGAGCGGCCTTAACGTCAGGATCAGACGGAGCTGCCGCGCTCGCGGTGTCTTCGATCTGCGCAGCCGTAGGTAGTTGCGAAGCGTTGACTGCAGGCGGCTGCGGCGGTGCGGTCCCGGTGTCCTGCGAGGCAGCCTCCACTGACTGTGTGGGAGCCGGGGATGAAACCTGTTCTGTCGCCGCGGGCGGTGGTTGCACTTCGCTCGTGGTTTGACTTGAGATCGGCGCCGCATTTGCGGTCTGCGCGACGCCGTCGGTAGGGAAGCTCAGCGCTACAACTAGAGAGACGCACAAACTTATCCATAGACGAGCCGAAGAGGGGAAGAGGGCCGCAACCAGGACTGACACGATCACACCACCGATTTCCAATTATGAGGCCACCCTCGGGCGCGAGGGAAGTCAAAACTCACCCAGTGAGATCGAAATTTACGAGACCACCTCTGACACCTCTGCGTCAGATGCAGACAGTCGCAAAGGCGATGTTGGGCCAGATGCCAACATTTGTACACCAGACTTCTCGTTTTTGGAAGCGATTTAGGCGCTAAGAGCGCAGAATGGTCAAACTTCACCGAACTTGCCGAGAATGTACCATAATCTATTGAGCAGGCAAGAGATCGGTGGATGAAGGCCGCCAATCTACAGGACTTGAGTGAACTACGCTCATATGTGGACTTGACATCAGACTTGGGAGGCGATATATTAGCACTCATTGGGAGTGAGTGCTAACGGGCAAGTTCTTCGGCATCACCCCAAGATGAGCTGAACATACCCGAAGTTCATGACAAACGCCGACCGCAACGCGGAAGACACGCGCCAGGGCTGGCAAGTGTAACGCAATCCAAACCAAAAGAAAAAGGAGTTTGAGAATGGCTACAAAACTGACTCCCCTGCATGACCGTATCGTGATTCGCCGCGTCGAAGAGGCCGAGACCACTCGTGGCGGAATCATCATCCCCGACAGCGCGAAAGACAAGCCACAGGAGGGCGAGGTGATCGCGGTAGGCCGGGGCAAGACCAACGACAAGGGCGAGACCTTTCCACTGGATGTAAAGGAAGGCGATCGCATTCTGTTCGGCAAGTATGCCGGCACCGAAATCAAGATTGACGGTGAAGACTTCCTGATCATGCGCGAAGAGGAAGTGCTCGGCATTCTGCAAGGAGCTGCCAAGCACAAGGAAGCCGCCGCTAAGAAATAGTAGCTGTCAGTTCCGGTTGCGGGATTTTTCTGACAACTGGCCACTGACTACCAACAACTGATTTTCATAAGGAGATTGAAACAATGGCAAAACAGATTCTGCATGGTGAAGAGTCACGCCAGTCGATCCTTCGCGGCGTGAATGTTCTGGCCGATGCGGTCAAGGTCACCCTCGGTCCCAAGGGCCGCAATGTGGTAATCGAGAAGAAATTCGGGTCGCCGCTCATTACCAAGGACGGCGTGACCGTGGCAAAAGAAATCGAGCTAAAGGACTCGCTTGAGAACATGGGCGCGCAGATGGTGCGCGAGGTAGCTTCCAAGACCTCCGATGTCGCCGGTGATGGCACCACCACCGCTACCGTGTTGGCGCAGTCCATTTACCGCGAAGGCGTCAAGACGGTTGCCGCCGGCGCTAACCCGATGGCGCTGAAGCGCGGCATCGAGAAAGCTGTTACCGCGGTTTGCGGCACGCTGGACGAAGATGGCAACCATAAGGGCGGCGCCATCGACAAGTACTCGCAGAAAGTTTCCGGCGAGATGATCGCCCAGGTTGGCACCATCTCGGCCAATAATGACGAGACCATCGGCAAGATCATCGCCGAGGCCATGAAGAAGGTCGGCAAGGACGGCGTGATCACCGTGGAAGAAGCCAAGACGATGGAGACCCAGCTCGAGGTCGTCGAAGGCATGCAGTTCGACCGCGGCTATCTGTCACCGTACTTCGTCACTGATCCCGAGCGCATGGAAGCCGTTGTTGAGAACGCGTTGATCCTCATCCACGAGAAGAAAATCTCTTCGATGAAGGACCTGCTTCCGTTGCTCGAGCAGATCGCCAAGAGCGGCCGTCCGCTGGTCATCATCGCCGAGGACGTAGAAGGCGAAGCGTTGGCGACCCTGGTCGTCAACAAACTGCGTGGCACGCTGAATGTCGCGGCCGTGAAGGCCCCGGGCTTCGGCGATCGCCGCAAAGCCATGCTGCAGGACATTGCTACTCTGACCGGCGGCAAGGCCATCACTGAAGACCTCGGCATCAAGCTGGAGAACGTTCATATGGACGACCTCGGCCAGGCCAAGAAAATCACCATCGACAAGGACAACACCACCATCGTCGAAGGCAAGGGCAAGCACGCCGACATCGAAGGCCGGGTGAAAGAAATCCGTGGCCAGATCGAGAAGACTACCAGCGACTACGACCGCGAGAAGTTGCAGGAGCGGTTGGCGAAGCTGGTGGGCGGCGTAGCCGTCATCAAGGTTGGCGCTGCGACCGAAACCGAAATGAAGGAGAAGAAGGCCCGCGTCGAGGACGCGATGCACGCCACTCGCGCTGCGGTGGAGGAAGGCATCGTTCCCGGCGGCGGCGTCGCACTGATGCGCTCCGGTGACGCCATCGAAGCCCTGAAGCTTGAGGGCGACGAGAAGATCGGCGGCAACATTGTGCGTCGTGCTCTGGAGGAGCCGCTGCGCCAGATCGTTATCAACGCTGGCGAAGAAGGCGCCATCGTGGTCGGCCGCATTCGCGACTCCAAGGACCCGAACTTCGGCTACAACGCGCAGACCAACAAATTCGAAGACCTGGTGAAAGCCGGCGTCATCGACCCGACCAAGGTCACGCGTACGGCCCTGCAGAACGCGGGTTCCATCGCGGCCCTGATGCTGACCACCGAGGCGCTGGTAGCCGAACTTCCGGAAGATAAGAAGGAACCGGCAATGCCTCATGGCGGCGGCGGCATGGGCGGAATGTACTAAAGGCGGCAGTTAGCCCTTAGCAGTTAGCTAAGAGCGAAAATGCTCAACGCCAAGCAAGACGTCAAAGGCCTCGCAGAGATGCGAGGCCTTTGCTTTTCTGACATCTGGAATTGTGACGCGGTCCTGTCCCGCTTCGGCCTTGGCAGCGGCCTGAGTGCCCGCGGCAATCCGATATTGCCCCAGGCCGGACACAATGTTTTTACAAATATGCCCCGGCTTCCGCTTTATCTTCGGCCGTATTCAGCGATAAACTTCACCCAGCGTCATCGGGGTGATGTATGCGGGCCATAGGTATTGCTCTGCTTGACTTTAACGCTCTGATTGCCACTGCCCAACAACCGGTTGCGAGCAACCTTGTGTCTTCGGGCAAGGTGTCGATCCCGGCACGATTGACCAAGACCGTGCGCGCCGACAAAGTTCATCCGGGCGGAGCCGTAGAATTCAGGACGCTGGAACCGGTGCTGGTGGGCAAAGGCCTTGTGATGCCGGAGAACACTTTGCTTCGCGGCCGCGTCTTGACCGCCGGTGCAAAGCAGGAGGGCCGTAATTCCTGGCTGGTAATGGTGGTGGAACGCGCCGAATGGAAGGAGCACAGCCTGCCGCTGCGCGCCTTCATCACCGCCCAAATCACTCTTTCGACCGCCGGCAATCAGCACGCACTCGATGCAGCGGGCACAGGCAATACGTCATCAACCCTGCGGGGAAGCCGGCAAAATGCCCGTTGGCAGGCGA
>JBKQKT010000408.1:0-3807 GCA_052147365.1 Candidatus Korobacteraceae bacterium
CTCGAACATTCGCAGTAACGTTCGTGAATTGGAAGGAGCGCTCATCCGGCTGACCGCCTATGCTTCACTAGCCGGCAGAGACCTGACCCTCCAGACCGCGCAAGAGGTGCTGAAGAACCTGATGGAATCGAACATTCGCAAGATTTCCATTGAGTCGATCCAGAAGGCGGTCTCGGAGCAATTTGCCCTGCGTTTGGCCGAAATCAAGGCAAAGAACAATTCCCGGGCCATCGTTTACCCGCGGCAGATTGCAATGTACCTCGCCAAGCGTCTGACCGATGCCTCGCTGCCTGAGATCGGCCGGCAGTTTGGGGGCAAGCACCATACTACGGTCCTGCATTCCGTCGAAAAGATTGAAGAGCTCCGAAAAACGGACAAGGATTTGAACAGGATGCTGAATAAGCTCACTGAGAATTTGAGCTCTTGAACCGCGCGCTTGGCGCGGTTTTTCACTTTTGCGACCGGTTTTCTCCAAGCCTGCTGTGAAATAGGTGTGAATCAAGTGGAAGACTTGAGCGGAATTCAGAATTCGCCGCGGTTCGTCACAGTACGCCGTGCTCGAGCGCCTGGATTTCTACGGCCGGCAGGGAGCGTCTCCCTGCGCCCGGTGCGGTTATTCCCTATTCTTCCACTTTTCCAGCGTGACGACTGTTACTACTGGTTTTATAGCTTTTCTATTTGGTATAAGGAATAGCAGTATCAACTGGTCTTCAAGGGAAGGCGTCAAAATCCAGGCAATGTTTGTTCTGGGAGCCTTCGGTTTGGGGGCCTGCCCGAGGTGCGACATAATGGCTGCTGAAGCGACAGGAACAATTCAGGGCACGGCGATGGACATCAGCGTCAGTAAGTTCGAACTGCTCAAAGAGCTTACTGCTACGCAGGGAGTGGTCGAACGCAAGACCACGATTCCGATCCTCTCCAATTTCCTGTTCGAGGCTGCGAACGACCGGTTGACCATTACGGCCACCGATCTGGATCTCAGTCTGCGTACCTCATGTGCGGCGAAAGTGAAACGTGAAGGCGCCTGTACCATCCCCGCCCGAAAGCTCTACGATTACGTCAAACTGCTGCCTGACGGTGACATCACCATCAAGTTACTGGACAACCATTGGGTCAATATCCGCTCGGGCCGGTCCAATACGAAGATGGTCGGCATGGCACGCTCCAATTTTCCGGGGCTACCGACCTTCCCCGCGACCGGAAGCGTAAAAATTCCCGCGCAAACGTTACGCGCCATGATCGGCCGAACCATCTTCGCCATTTCAAGCGAGGAGTCGCGCTACACGCTCAACGGTGGACTAATGGTGCTGAAGCCGGAATCAATAACCATGGTTGCAACCGACGGCCATCGTCTGGCACACATCGAAAAACAGGGTGAGCAGTTCGATGTCAGCGGCGAAAACAAAACGCTCATCCCCAAGAAAGCGATGAGTGAAATCTATTCGCTGCTGCAGAGCAGCGATGTTGATTTCATCGAGTTTGCCAAAGACGAGTCCACTCTGTTCTTCCGCATCGGCGAGCGCCTGCTGACCTCGCGCCAACTGACCGGGCAATTCCCCAACTACGAAGCTGTGCTGCCGCGGGAGACTACCAAGGCGGTGGTCGTGCACGGGGCCGATCTCAACAACGCCATCCAGCGAGTAGCGCAGTTTGCTGATGAGCGCTCGCGCGCCATCCGCATGAAGCTCGACAAGAACGAGCTCAAGATTTCTTCTTCTTCAACCGAGGCCGGGGAGTCAGAAGATTCCATCGAGACTGCGTACACCGCCGATCCGATGACCATCGGCTTCAACTCTGAATACCTACTGGATTTCCTCAAAGCGTCCAACGGGGGCGAGGTGCGGTTGGAGTTCAAAGACGCGCAGTCTGCCGGTCAGATGCGTCCCGACGACGCCACCGACGACGGCTTCAAATACCGTTACGTCGTCATGCCCATGCGTATTTGACGCGCGCCTCGGTCGACTGCGAAGCATCCGATGCTCTTCGCAGATTACGACGCAGCGTCTCGCCGTCGCCAAAGCCCGCACTTTGTGCCACAGCTTCCAATTTCTCGGGTGTTGCGGCGAGCTTGGCCTTTGCGGCTTCCGTGCGCAGACGCGCCACGAAGCGCGCTGGCGTGGTACCCAATTGCTGTTTGAAGACCCGGCTGAAATTTCGTTCGCTCATGCCAATCTGGCGCGCGAGTACTGGCACAGAGAGATCAGCGTGCAGATGCTCTGACATCCATGCGACGAGCTCGCGAATGGGCTGATGATCCGCCGCCTGCGCCGCGAGTTGCGAACTGAACTGCTTTTGTCCTCCATCGCGGCGCATAAATAGCACCATGCGCCGGGCAATGTCCAGGGCCACCGCATGGCCATGGTCTTCTTCCACCAGCGCCAGCGCCAGGTCGGTGCCGGCAGAAACACCGGCGCTTGTCCAAACGTTGCCATCCTGGGTGAAGATCCGGTCGCCATCCACCAAAGCGCGCGGATGACGCCGGGCCAGCGCATCAGCTAACTCCCAGTGCGTGGTTGCCCGTCGTCCGTCGAGGATTCCGGCCGCGCCCAGAGCGAACGCTCCAGCGCATACCGATCCGATGCGGCGCACATCCGTCGCTCGCATCCGCAGCCAGGCTAGTAATTCCGGGTTGAAACGCGACTGAGCCACGGCCGCGCCTGCTACGACCAGTAGCGTGTCGATGGGTCCTTGCCAGTGTGCCCATGGCCTGCCGCCGGTGACTCCAAATCCCGACGGCGTCATCAGCGGCCCGTCGCCGGCCGTGAGCAAGGCAACCTCGTAGGCTGCCGAGCTTCGTTTACCGGCGCGAACCAATGCCGTCGAGGCCCGCGTGAACACATCAACCGGGCCCGCCAGCGTCATCAGGTTCGCACCGGGAAGAACCAGCAAAACAACGCGACGTGTCGGCCATTCACTTAGTTTGGAATATTTCTCGCTCTTCTCAGTTATTAACTCCATGCAAAAGAGATGCCCGTAGCAGCCCCAGCGCTACATGAAAAGATTGGCAGAAAACGAGGCGAACTTGTCAGTGCCAAGTGCTGCTCCACGCAATCTCATGTGCTATGAGGAGGACGATTGATATGAAAACTCAGAAGCTTATCGCTATTGGAATTCTGCTGCTGGCTTCAGCGGCAGCTCTATCCGCACAAAACACTTTGCCAAACCCGAATGACGACGCTTGCTGGTCAAGCCTCGACGCACTGCGCGCCTGCCAAGTCCAGGCGTACAACGCCGCCATGGACCAGGCGCAGCGCTGCACCTCTTATCCTGAATACCGGTGCCTGCCTGCCGAGGAGCCAACCCAGCAGAAGCTGTCAGCGAAACACGCTGCCAAGGGAACATCCCAGGCAAACAATGCACCGGTTGCTGTGAGCCCAGTTGACGCATCCAGCACGGGCGCACAAATCGCCGGCGGAAAGTAAAGTACGAAAACGATCGAGACGCAAATGCCCCATCCCTCGAAAGAGGTTGGGGCATTTTGTCAGGCGACATTCTACTTAGCTAACTAGCCACAATTTACAGCTCACCCCAGCAGGCCAGCGCATTAGGAGCCGATGAACTCGGTCGCGAACTGCTTATTGATTTCGGTCAACCGCTTTGGATCGAAACCGCCATGAGCCTCCATTTCGTATACGGCCCGGAAATAGGGCTCGTTGCCGCCCGGGACGGTCCACTCAAGCAGCCTGGCGGTCGACGCGCCAATGTTCTTGAACGAATGCGTCGTGCCGCGAGGAGTAAAAATGAGATTGCCGGGGACAACCGTACTTTCCTTGCCGTCGACCACCAGCGAGATGGTGCCCTCTAACA
>JBKQKT010000409.1:0-4343 GCA_052147365.1 Candidatus Korobacteraceae bacterium
CGCAGATCGCGCCGCACCAGAGCGGAATCCAAAAAGCAGCCAACTCCGACGGCGAACGGAATCACACCGAACGCGGCCGCGATCCAGGCGTCAGGCTCAGCGCGCGCGATAAGCGCGAACGCAATCGTATAGCCGATGGCGCCGCTCACCAGCAGAATGCCCGAACGCCGGGTGCGCGCCGCCTGCGAAAGCTCCGGCTCCATGGGAACGCTGACGCCGCGCGCAATGGCCGCCAGACGCTCTTCCGTGCGCAGCTTGCGCACGCGGTAATAGGTGTACATCGCGGCGATCGGGATGCCGAACACCATAATCACTGCCGCCAAACCCACAATGTTTCCGTCCATGACGTTGCTCCTTTCGGCATCGCGACGCCGCGTCTGCCGGCGCGGTGAGAACTGCCTTGCACTCGGAGTTACGGAAACAGCGGGCCTAAAGTTCCGCCGCTTGCGCAGGTAAAATTCCATCGTTCGAGCTGTGGCATTTCTTCAGCACTGGCGTTTTTTCCGGAATCGAAGATCTTCCATTCCGAGAGATAAGCAGGCTAAGCAAGTATGGACACTATGAGTATTATGATTATTATGTACCAGTGAGATCTCCCCCACTTCCCTTCTGTGGAATCTATAGGTTGGCGGGAAGACCCACGCACGTAATAGAGCCGTAAGGACTTACACGTTTGCAATAGATTCCAAGGGAGTTAGAGCGCATTTTCCTCCCAACTCCGGCTGACTGTTGACCGTTGGCTCCCTGACAAACTGCGTGTAATACCCCCTCCCCTCTCTTGTGTCACAGGATCACCAACCTGCGCCGGATTTATTCATGCAAGTTAATGGTTATAAAATACTTACATCACAAAACGGTGGTGATAAGCATGATAATCAAGATAAGCATTTGTGACAATCATAATAAGCAAGCTAAGCATGATTATCATGCTAATCGTGCGTATCAAGGTCCGGGCTGACCACTGATGGCCGACCGCTAATGGCTCAAAGAGCTATCCACCGCCTGCGCACTGGGCGCGGCACCTGAGAGGCACACAAATACCTTCTCCTCTCAATGCCATTGTTTGCGAGAAGCCTGCTCCGGCACAAGGACGCACGTCACGGGGCGCTGTGACGGGGAAGGATCCGGATTCGGCGGCTCCTCGGTTTTCAGTTTTAGATGAAATGTGCCGTCCCTGAAGGAACACGGCTTCGCTCTACACTCGTTACCCAGCGATGAATCGCTGGGCTATCCTATGCCGCGCCTACGGCGCTGGTCCGTCGCGATGCAAACTTCTTTAGAGCTAGTGGGCCAGTTTCTGGGCAAGTGCCGTGCCGAGAAATCCATCGCCTTGACAAAGCCACTGGTCGGGCAGCAAAAGCAGGTCCCTCGACTCGCGCCCGCCCGACCCCTCGACTTCGCTCGGGGCAGGCTCCGAAGCGGGTCGGCAGCAAAGGCGGTCACTCGCTCGGGATGACAGAACTAAAAAGAGATTCCGTCAACGTGCGCTACAAGATCCTTTCCGCTATAGAGGTCCTTCGGCTCCTCGGTCGTCCGCATTGGCGGACGACCTCGTCGCTCAGGATGACAACAGTGGAAAAATGGCGGCGATGCTCGTTCCGGGAACGCTTTTCGGCCCGTCAGAGCGAACAATAGTGGATACCAATCGGCACTTGGAATAAACTCAGTTCTGCGAGGGATGGCGGCGGTCTGAAGAAGGAGTCAAGCCTGATGGGCACAACCGGCATGTGGGTACGAAAAGTCGAGTCCTCTTCCACGGGCGAGCATTTGACCATGGTGCTGGTGGAAGGCGCCGACCGCCGTACGCTCGTGCTCGATCATTTTCCGTTTACCGTCGGCCGCAGAACCGACCGCGACCTGGTCATCGCGGACCCGTGTGTCTCGCGCGACCACGCGCATTTCTTGCGCGAAACGGATGGCGTCTATGTCGTGGATCAGGGCAGCCTGCATCACACCTTCGTCAACGGCGAACTCATCACTCGCCGCAAGCTGGCGCGCAACGATCGGATCGAGTTCGGCAAGCAAGGCTCGGCGTACATCGTGTTCAGCCCTGATCGCTCGCCGAGCAGCGCGGCGCAGCAGTTCCTGAGCCAGTTTTCCACCTGGAAACCGGCCAGCGGCGCCGGCTCCGATCTGGAGATGCTGAATGTCTTCCTCGAAGCGGCGCGCAAGCTGAATACGAGCGGCGTGTTGGACGACGTTCTGCATACGCTGCTGGAGGCCGCTCTGCGGTTGACGCACGCCGAGAGAGGGTTCGTATTCCTGCGGCAGCCAGACGGCGAACTTTACCTGGCCGCGGGCCGCGACAAGGCCGGGCAGCGCATCACGGACGACAGCACCATCTCGCGCTCGGTGCTGCGCGACGCGGCCAAGAGCGCCTCCGAATTCCTGGTTACCGACACCGACGATTCGGGCAAGCTGGTGGGCCGCGACAGTATCGTGGCGCATAACCTGCACAGCGTAATTTGCATTCCGCTGCGCAAAACTGTCATTCAGGACAAAGTACGGGAAGCCAGCAAGCCGGATGAATCGAATGTTCAGGGAGTCTTGTATCTTGACGCGCACTTTCTGTCAGGCAAGCTCTCCTCGGTCAGCCACGACATCCTGCGGACGGTCGCCAATGGCGCGGCTGCGCTGGTGGAAAATGCCGCTCTGGTGCAGGCGGAAGATGCGGCCAAGCGCTATCGGCAGGAGCTGGCGATTGCCGCCGAAATCCAGCAGCGCTTAATGACGGTGACGGTGCCGGACGTGCCTTACGCCAAGGTCAACGCCGTCAGTTACGCCTGCAAGGACATCAGCGGAGATTTCTTCGATCTCGTCTATACCCCCGGAGGCCTGTCGTTGATCGTCGCCGACGTTTCCGGCAAGGGAGTTTCGGCGGCGGTGGTAGCTTCCATCCTGCAGGGCATGCTGTACTCGCAGCTGGCCCGGGACTCGGAGCTGCCGGACATGATCGCTGCGGTGAACCGTTTCCTATGCGAGAAGGTGGGAGGCCAGAAGTATGCCACCCTGGTGATCGCCCGCCTGCTGGACAACGGTGTGCTGGAGTTGCTCAACTGCGGACACGTGCCTCCACTGCTGGTTTCCGGTGACACCATCACCAAACTAGAGGACGGCAACCTGCCGGTGGGTCTGGTCCCCGGCGTCGAGTTCCACGTAGCACGCGTCCAATTGAAGCCTGGAGACCGCCTGCTGCTGGTCACCGACGGGGTGACGGAAGCTGAGGATGCACAAGGTGAGTTCTTCGGGAACGAGCGCCTGGAGAGCTGCTGCCGGGAGGGTTTGGCAGCCATCGAGCAGGCGGTGACCGATTTTCGGGGTGAGACGCCGCTGACCGACGATTGTACGATCACGGAGATGATCTATCGCGGCGGCCCCGACGATGTTGTCTAATCGCACGCTTCTAAGCCCCTTCTAATCAAGCTGGTTATTCCCTTGCATCGCATGTGATGAAAGGTTCGGTGTCTTTGCCGGCGCTGATGGGCGTCACGCCTTTCATGCGCAGCGAGGAAGTCCATGTCCGCAGCAACCGACGGGATGGAAGAAATCGTCAAGGAGTTTCTGGCCGAAAGTACAGAAGGGCTGGATCGACTAGAGCGCGACCTGGTCGAACTGGAGCACGACCCAACTTCGCCCCAGCGGCTGGCCGAAATCTTCCGTGCCGTCCACACCATCAAGGGCAGCAGCGGCATGTTGGGCTATTCCCAGTTGGAATCGGTTGCCCACGCCGGTGAGGAGGCGCTGGGCGCACTGCGGGACGGCAATCTGGCACTGAATCCGGCGCTTACGAGCGGGCTGCTGGCAATGGTGGACGCGCTGCGGGTACTGCTGCGAGCCATCGAGCGCACTGGAAGCGAAGGGCCGGGAGATTACGGCAATGTGGCGCGCTCGCTGGAGGAACTTTTCCGGAGCTCTGCTGTGCCGACAGTGGTTGAGGCGTGCGTGTTTCCCAATGCAGCCCACGACCGTGTGGGGGAAAGCGGTAGCGGCGGCACGATTCGGGTGGATGTCGTTCTGCTCGACCGGATGATGGACTTGCTCGGCGAGCTGGTGCTGGCCCGCAATCAGATTCTGCGTCTGGCTTCGTCGCAAACCGGCGATGCGGTCCTGAACGCTGCGCAGCGCCTGAAACGGGTGACTGCCGACATGCAGGACGTGGTCATCAAGACACGCCTGCAGCCGATTGGAAGCGTCTGGAACAAGTTTCCTCGCCAGGCACGCGACCTCGCACTGGCCTGCGGCAAGCAGGTCATCGTCGAGATGGCAGGCTCAGAGACCGAGCTCGATCGCGCCTTACTTGAGGCCATCAGGGACCCGCTGACCCACATACTCCGCAATGCCAT
>JBKQKT010000410.1:0-9985 GCA_052147365.1 Candidatus Korobacteraceae bacterium
CGAGATCAAGAATCGCTCGCGGCACAAGCCGCGGTCGCTGCTGATTGAGTCGGTGGACCAGGCGGCTGATCTGGCGTGGCCGGTGCCGGAAATTTTCTACCTGCTGGCGCGCCGCTTCTGGCCTGGACCGCTGACCATCATCGTCAAGGCCGACCCTAAATTACCGCTCAAGGTCACCGCCAACACCGGCAACGTCGCGCTTCGCGTACCCGCGGCGGAGATTCCGCTGGCTATCATTCGCGCTGCCGGTTTGCCCATTACCGCCACCTCGGCCAACCTGCATGGTGAGGTGGAATGCACCTCCGCGCTGGAGGTCCGCGACCAACTGGGCGATTGCCTGCCGCTCATCGTTGACGGCGGCCTCTCGCCGCGCGACATGCCTTCCACCATCGTCGATCTCACCAGCGAAGATGGAAGCTGGCGTCTGCTGCGCCATGGCGCCATTCCCGAGGACCAGATCGTGGAACTGCTGGGCCGGGAATAGTCGCAACGGCGCGGGACAATCAAGTTGCCTCTCAAAGTGTGGATCGTCGTTCTCGCTGCAATTGTCGCGGCGGGTTTCTTGCTTTACAACGCGTCCCAGATCATGCGCGCGGCAGACGTCGATGAACCGCATGCGGCCGACGCCATCGTCGTCTTTGGCGCGGCAGAGTACGTCGGCCACCCGTCTCCGGTCTATCGTGCACGTCTAGACCACTCGTATGACCTGTTCGAACGCGGCCTGGCGTCCGTCATTATCACCACCGGCGGCGCGGGCGGAGATCCCCGCTACAGCGAAGGCCAGGTTGGCCGCGATTATCTCGAAACGCGGGGCGTCCCCGACGTCGACTTGATCGCCGAGACCCAGGGTGACAACACCGAGGAGTCGGTGCATCGCGTGGCGACCATCCTGCGCGCCAACGCTATGCACAGCGCGATCCTGGTGAGCGATGCCTATCACCTGTACCGCGCCAGGAAGATGATGGCGCATGAAGGCGTGCAGGTCTATGTTTCGCCGAGGCCCGGCTCAGTTCCCAAGACGGTGTTTGGTCGTTGGATGTCCGCCCTGCGGGAGAGCTTCAGCTACATGCTATATAGGGCGCATGTGAGGTGAAGCGGCGTTCGCTTTTTGGTCTTCGCTGACGGCTAATTGCCGCTTTTCAGCGCAAACCCAAACCACAGCGAATTTGCCCCGTTGTAATCCACTCCTGATTTCTGTTGCGCGGCGAAGCCCATGCGCTCGGCTTTCACCAAGCAGCCGTAGCAGGGGGTTTCCAGCACGAATTCATAGCGCCCGTCTTTCTTAGTGGTGGTTGTGGCCAGAACCTTCCCGCTCGCGTCAGTTAAAGTGACGCTGGCGCGAGGTAACGGCCAACCCCCTTCGTCGGTCACGACGCCCTGCACTTTGCCGCGGACGGGCATACCTTCGGGAACGTAGTCGCGCATGATGTATCCCGGACCGCGCAACGGACGCCCGCCGAGCTGTCCTGTGACCTTGTCGTGTTCCAGTGACAGGACGCCGTTCACGAAAACATACTCGAACCCGACGGACGGCCGGTTCGGATCGTCGAAGGTCGCAATATCGCGTACCTTCCCCGGATCGAAGATCGTGATGTCAGCGAAGTAGTCCGTCCGCAGCAGGCCGCGATGGTCAAGTCTCTCGCGTTGTGCCGGCAGCGACGTGAACTTGCGGATGGCATCCTCCAGCCGCAGGTTGTGCTCCTCGCGCACGTACTTGCCGAGAATCCGTGCGAAACTGCCGTAGGCCCGCGGGTGCGACTTCGACTCGCTGAGCGGGCCGGTAGTGCTGATGGCGCCGTAATCCGTGCCCACGCTCACCCACGGCTGGCGCATGGCCAGCTTAACGTCGTCTTCGCTCATCAGGAAGTACACCGCGCCGGTGTTATCGCGGTCGGCGATGACCAGGTCTATCAGCGCATCCAGCGGTTCTTTGTTGTCCATCTTGCCGATCTGCGCCACCGTCTTGCCTTCGTATTTGCGCAACTCGGGATTGAGCACCGAGTTGACCAGCACGCCACTGGCGCCGCCCGCGCCCAGCCACAGGTTCTCGAAGGAAGTGCTCGGCGCTATGACTTCGTTGCGAATCTGCGCACGGACGGCGGGATCCTTCAGCCGCTTCACAAATTCGTCGGGGCCGCCTGCGTGATATTTCGGCGGAATTACCGCGCCCAGCGAGGTCTGCGCGGCGACGTAGGGATATTGGTCGGCGGTGACATCAACTCCGCTGGCGCGTGCCTGTTCGATGGCGGCGATGACCTGCGGCATCCTGCCCCAGTTCTGTTTGCCCGCGCACTTCAAGTGAAAGATCTCCACTGGAATACCGGCTTCGCGCCCGATGCGAAAGGCCTCGTTCAGCGCCTCCATCTCGGAATCGCTTTCGTTGCGGATGTGCGACGCGTAGATGCCGCCCTTCTTCGCAGCAACTTTGGCCAGCGCAATCAACTCGTCGGTCTTCGCGTAGGAGCCGGGTGAGTAGATGAGCGCAGACGAAATTCCCATCGCGCCGTCGCTCATGGCATCGTCCACCATGATCTCCATCTCCTTAAGCTCTTCCGGAGTAGGCGCGCGATCGGCGGTGCCGACGACCACGTGCCGCACCTGCGCCGCGCCAACGTAAGTCGCCAGATTGATGCCGCTTCCCTGTTTAGTCAGGCGCTGGAAGTATTCCTCCAGCGATTGCCAATCAGGCGTGAGATGGAAGTGCTGAAAGTAATCGGCGCGCTCCTGATTGAGCTTCTGGTTGGTAGGCGCGATGGAGTCGCCTTCGCCGGTGATCTCGGTGGTGATGCCTTGCGTCAACTTACTGAACGCCTGCTTGTCGATGAGCAGGCCCATCTCCGACTGGCCGAGCATGTCAATGAATCCGGGCGCGACGATCAGCCCGGTGGCGTCGATAGTGCGCTTGGCGGTGACGGTCGGGTCAGCTTTGCCGACGAAGGCAATGCGGTCGCCAATGATGCCGACGTCGGCGTAAATCCACGGATTGCCGCTGCCGTCCACCACGCGACCATTGCGAATAAGGGTGTCATATTGCTGTGCGGAGAGAGAGGTCGTGACAAGAACGAAGGCGGTGAGCAAGAGTTGGCGTCGTGGCAAGAGAGGCTCCGTATGCGGTGCGAGACTAACAAGCTACCACGACGAGCCATCCAGAGAAGAAAATTCACCACAGAAACACAGAGAGAACAGAGCAATCTTCTGAAACCAGACTCCGTGTGCTCCGTGCCCTCCGTGGTGAATGATCTCCTCCACGGAGACGGTCACCCCCCAACTCTCTCCACCACCACCGCTGCCACCAGTGCCAAATCTGCCGCGAACGCCGTGCTCACAAAGTTGACCGAGTCGTTGCCCATCTTTCCCGAATTCTCCCACGTAGCGCCCAGGACGCTGTCGAGGAACATGCCGCCGACTCCGGCAAGAGCGACAATCGGCGTCCATTGCCAGGGCACGATGCCGGCGAAAGCGCTCGCCCATGCCACGATAGAAGCGGCGATGCATCCGCTCAGCGTGCCTTCGACGCTGATGGCGCCGTTGGTCCCGATCGCCGCCGGACGGAAGTTCGTAATCATGTAAGCGCTGCTCGCGGTAGCCTGCCCTAACTCGCTGGAAACCGTGTCGGCGGCAGCTTCGGCCAGGGCGGCCATCGCAGCCAGCAACAAAACGCCGCTGAACTTCGGTAGCCAGACCACCGGCAAGGCGCATAACGCAGCGGCGCTCAGATTGGCCAGGATTTGAGAAGCTTTGCGCCCGCGCCGACGCTCAGCTACGCCCAGGCGCTGCTTGCGTGCGTAGCCGATGCGCGTGCTCACTACGGTGAGCGCGAAGAGGGTCAGTAGAGGAACCAGTCCAGAGAACCCGGCGGACACCATCAGGACAAACGCCACCAGCACGCCAGCCATAGCGCCGCCGTCGGTCACGGTGCCCATGAGGCGGGCCAACATGGCAAAGCCGATGGCCACGACCGCGGCGGGCAAACCTCTTGCATGGAGGAGACTCGTCACGCGTTATCGGCCAGTATCGCATGCCCGACGGCTACATCGATGCACTCTTGTAGACAGCGCCAAGTCCAGGCCGCGCATCCCACAAATTGAACCCATCGAACGGCTTGGCAATATCTGCTCTTGACAACAGCAGCCAATGTGGACAATCCTGTGCCGGGGTATTTGCACAATTCTTGGGGCGGAAGGGTGGACTATGGCGTCTTCTGTGTGGTCTGGTTATCTCACGTTTGGCTTGATTTCCATGCCGGTGCGGCTGTTCTCAGGCGCGCGCGGCAATCACATCTCGTTTCACATGCTGCACCGCGATGACAACACCCGCATCAAGCAGCAGCTCTGGTGCCCGCATGACGAGCGCGTGGTGGAGCGCAGCGAGATCGTCAAAGGCTACGAATATCGCAAGGGCGAGTACGTCATCATTGAGCCCGAGGAGATCAAGAAAATTGAGCCCAAGACCGCCAAAGCGATGGAGATCCTCGAGTTCGTGAAGGCAGAGGAAGTGGACCCGATCTATTTCGAGTCGTCGTATTTCGTAGCTCCCGAAGAAGCCGGGCGGAAGCCGTACGCGCTTCTCTGCCGTGCGCTGGAGGAGACCGACTACGTCGCCGTCGCCAAGCTCACCATGCACAACCGAGAATACACAGTGTTCCTGCGCCCCTACGAAGGCGGCATGATGTTGCACACAATGTATTACAGCGACGAGGTGCGAACACTGGAAAACTTTGGCCGTCCCGACGTCGAGTTGAAGGATGCCGAGGTCAAGATCGCGCACCAGTTGATCGAAGCCCTGGCCGGCAAGTTCGAGCCGGAAAAATATCACGACAGCTTCGAGGAGAACCTCAAGACCCTGATCAAGGCCAGACTGGAAGGGGACGAAGTCACCGCCGTCGAGAAGCCGCGCAAACCCGCGCCCGTCGTGGATTTGATGGCTGCGCTGAAGGAGAGCCTGGCGCAGTTGCCCAAAAAGCCGCCGCAACGGGTAGCCGAGGCGCAGAGAGAATCCGAAGTGAAAGTCGTGCAGAAAGGCGCTAAACCTTCCCGCCGCAAGCGGGCCGCTTGAGTCCGACTAACTACGGGAAGTCTGAAGATAGAGAGGTGCAATGCTGCCACTAAAGTGCGTATGTCATAGCACTATAGAAGTAGTACTGTTCTCACTAAGGTTAGGATATGCTCTCGGCAATGCGTGAGTTCGCCGATGAAGTCCGCAATAAAGAAGCCCACAACGAAGAGGACGCCGCCCCTTAAGAGATCGGCTGCTGCAAGAGAACCCATTCGTGTTGCTGTTTTGGAGAGCGACCCGCTTCGCTTCGTGGGATTTCGTGCCCTTTTCGGCTCCGGCGCCGAATTCCACGTCCGCTCCTCTACTGTACCTCTGCTCCTCAAGGCGCTCGAGGATGACGTCGTGCTGATGACCCGCAACCGGGGGGCGGCTTTTTACTCAGCTATGTCCGCCTTGAAAACGGTGCGTCCCGGTGTGCGCATCATTGTTACCGGCCCTGACGGCAACGATGAAGACATCCTGCGGGCGATTGCAGCCGGAGCCAAGGGTTACATACCTGACGCAGCCAGCGCCCCCATGTTCAAGCAGGCCATTCGCGTGGTCCACAGCGGTTCAGTGTGGGTGCCGCGGAGAGTGCTAGCCACTTTCATCGAACGCGTTACTGCATCCACGACGACTCGCCAGGTGAAGTCGGACGATGGGCCGCTAATCAGCCGTCGGCAACGGCAGGTGCTGGGATTTCTGGCCGTCGGTAGCTCTAACCGGGAGATCGGTAAGGAACTTGGCCTGACCGAGCGCACCGTGAAGGCCCATGTTGCCGAACTTCTCCGAAAAATTGGCGCACCGAACCGCATTGCGCTGTCCGTCCACCCGCTCACCCATTCTTTGCTGGCGATGGGCCGACAAACTGCTCCGGAATTACTGCATCCGACCGATCGCGAGTGAAAGCGCGTACTTTTGGGCACGACGACTACCGTCCCGGGTCTCGAACCTCGCTAGTTCTGGGCGCCCGGCGACAGCCGCATGCACTCAGTGGCACTCTCGCCAACCTCTGACACAATCGTCGCTGGCGAGAAATTCGGTAACGTCCATATTCTCGCGCTGCCATAGCGCCTCGCTTCCACTTGCGGAGGTTGCAGGTTACGCTGAGCGCAGCTAAATTAGGTGCGAGAGTTGGAGCTTGTATGAAAAAGACCGTCCCGATCAGCCACCCCCCGAAGCCAACACGGAGCCTCGTGGGGATCCCGGTGGAATCTGCCTCTGCATTCATCGACCAGAAGATCAAGGAACTTGGCGACTGGCGCGGGAAGACGCTCGCGAAAGTGCGCGCAATCATACACCAGGCAGACCCGGAGATCGTCGAAGAGTTGAAGTGGGTCAGGGCGACATCGCCGGGGACTCCCGTCTTTTCCCACGGCGGCATCGTCTGCACGGGAGAGACCTACAAGAACGTCGTCAAGATGACATTTGCCAAGGGGGCTGCGTTGAAAGACCCTTCAGGTCTATTCAACTCCAGCCTCGAGGGAAATGTCAGGCGCGCCATCGACATCCACGAAGGCGACAAGATCGACGAGGCGGCCTTGAAGGACCTCATCCGCGCTGCAGTGGCCCTCAATCTCAACCACCCCAACGAGTCCCCTTCGGCTACGCTCAGGGCAGGCTCCGGCGGGACTCGTCGGGGACCCCGGGCGGGCAAGAGCAAGCCGAAGGCCCGGCCTGGTGCCTCGGGTTCACGTCCGGCTTCTGGACGTTAACCTGGGAAGCGAGATGAGCCATTCATCCCACGTTAGCCCAACGGAAGGGCGAACCCTTCGGCAAGCTCAGGGCAGGCTGTGGGGCAGCAGCACCGCCCGGCGATTTAAGTCTCTTTGCTGTGAGAGAACGTTCTAACTAAAGTCAGCGCGCCAAGCTTTCAATTCAGGTCATCGTCTTTGTAGTACTTGGTGCCCTTGGCGGTGATCTCGAGGGCCACGCCCTTGTCCGTCAGTTGATACATCCAGACACCGGGCGAGACCGAAGCCGCTCCAGCCAGCGCTCCACCCTTTTCCCCGGTCTTGGCAGCGGCTGTGGTTTGTCCGCCGAATTCCCAGCCGGAGTTGACAAAGCTGTCGAACGCCTTATCGTTGTCGAAGACGAAGATCACCCTAAATTTCTTCACCCCAAAACCGAGGCCGGCCTGGAGCTCCACCACCTTCATGAATGTCTCGGTCTTGCTCTTGTTGTTCACGGCGATGCCTGCGCCCTTGCCGGATCCAAACAGGAAGATCTTCATGCCCGTATTGCTGAACACTGCATACCCTGCCGCTCGATCGACTGCGCCTTTAACTTCCGGCTTGGCCTTATAAAGACGTTGCAGGGTATCCTGGGCCATTTTCCGGATCTCCTTCTGCTCCTCTGCTTTCTTGTCGTCGGCTGCGTGCGCCACAATCGCCAGTGAGCAAGCCAGCACGAGGAAGATGACCTTCAGAATCGCGGTGCCTTTACGTGTTGTGATTGTCATGGCTTTGTACCCCTTTCTTGTTGAAGTTGCCTACTCTCTTGCTACCTGACGGTTAACTGGGTGAACAGCTGGTGCTTTTCAGTCCGCAACACCTTCTTCTCTGACGCCTGCAAACAAATCCAACGTGCGGGCGATGATCCCGTCCACCCAGTCTGGTGATTCGCCACCAGGACCTGCGCCATTGGAGACATGGAACGGTCACCATAATACCCCCCGCCCGTTCGCGACAGGAGAAAGATTTGCCATCGGGAGCACTCCCGACGGTCTGCCATCTAAACCAGCTCAATATCTCCCCGGTTGTGGCCTACTTTTGCAACACTTGCGAAGGGATAGGAGCGAATCCATCCACCGACCGCTATCCTCTATCCACTCTCACATCACCGACGGCACGGTAATACCCATCATCCCGAGGACGTTGACCAGTTCGCGGCGGACGACGGCTGCCGTCGCGAGCAGGAATTTCTTTCGTCCCTCATCGGCCTCGGTCAGAATGTGGTGACGGTGATAGAAGTTGTTGAACTGTTGCGCGAGCTGGAAGGCGTGCTTGGCGGCGAAGGCCGGTTCGGTCGCAGCAATGCACTGCTCGATGACGAACGAAGTCTTCCCTGCCAGCAGCCATAGCTCCCAGATCTCGGTGCCACTTTCGTCCGCAAAGTAACGCGCGTAGTCCACGTCGGCGGCCAGCGCCTGCTCCGGTTCGACTGCCGCTTTGCGGAAGATGTTGGTCGCGCGCACGACGGCATATTGCGCGTAGGGGCCGGTTTCGCCCTCGAAGGCCAGCGCTTCCTGGAAGTCGAAGGCAATGACCGATTGCTTGGTGAACTTCAGCATGAAATAGCGCAGCGCCCCGATGGCAATCTGCTGGCTGATGCGCAAGCGCTCCTGCTCGTCGCGGTCAGGATGCCGGCTGTCCACTTCTTTCTTGGCAGCGGTAATCAGCGCGTCGAGTAAGTCGTCGGCCTTCACCCCGAAGCCCTTGCGCCCCGAAACCTCGATGTACGACTTGGCGGCGTCCTCCTCGCTGACCTCGTAACCGAGCTCCCTGGCGCAACGCGGCGTAAGCGCGACCATCTCGTAGGAAAAATGCGTGTAGTGCGCGGCCTGCTCGGTGTAGCCAAGCAGCCGGATGGCTTCGATGACCGTGTTCTGCGGATCGCTCTGCCGCGAGTCGATGACGTTGTAGATGGCCGACACACCGCCGAACTGCGGATGGTCAACTTCTCCGTGCTCAGCCGAGATCCACACATTGTGGCCGTTAGGATAGCGGTAGAACTTGCGATAGCCGAAGTCGCGGCACAGCAGGCCAAACTTCCACAGGTGATAGGCGATGTCCTTGCCAACGTAGCCGACCGTCCCGTTGGAGCGCACGATGACCTTCGCGTCCTCGTCGGGGCCGGTCTTGACCTCTTCCGACTCATGATGCCCCGCCCTTGTTTCCGCAGGTGACAGGGTGGGTCTGGGCCTGGTCATCACCCAGCATCCCTTGTTCTTGCCCTCGGTCTCGAAGTAAAGGACGCCCTTTTGCTTGAGCAGCTCGAAGGCCGATTCCCAGAAGTGCAGGCGCAGAATCTCGCTCTCGCGCGGCAGGAAGTCGTACTCGATGTCGAGGCGATCCATGGTCTCCAAATGACGTCGCAACACGGCCGTCGAGATGACGTCGGCAATGTCAGCGATCTCATTGCCGCCCTGTTCGATAGCATGCAGCGCTTCAAGTCGGACTTTAAGATTTCGCTGGTCCTGGTCGTACCACTGTGAAACGTGCGCATAGAGGTCCCAGCAGTAGTAGTCGAAGCGTGGATTGGCGGCGATCATCTCCGCAATTTCCTGCTTCGACTTCTTCTCCAGATGCGTGAAACCGACCACAACGTCCGCCACTTGCACACCCGTGTTGTCAATGTAGTTCTGGATATCAACCGCGTGACCGGCGGCGCGCAGAAGCCGCACGAAGGTGTCGCCGAGAATGGCGTTGCGCAGATGCCCGATGTGGGCCGCCTTGTTGGGGTTGATGCTGGTGTGCTCGACCAGAATCTTGCCGCTGACGTCGGCAGCGCCTTCGCCTGCGTGACTCGTGATTTCAGGCTGCGCCATGCCGCTGGCCAGAGCCTTCGCGGCTTCGTCGTGCTTGAGACGAGCGTTGATGTAGCCGGCACCCGCGACCTCGAGCTTCTCGAAGCCGTCCGGCAGGGGCATCTCCGCCGCGATTTCTTCCGCAATCTTGCGCGGCGGCTTGCGCAGGCGCTTGGCCAGTTCGAACGACAGCGGCAGCGCGAACTCGCCCATCTCCACCGAGGGTGGCTGGTCAATAACCACATTGGCCACGTCGATCTGGTATTTCTCGCGCAAGAAGGTTCGCACGGCAGCTGCGAGTTGTTTTTGATGTTCGAGGTACATGCCGCTCTTCGCTTTTCGCTCTTCGTCTGGTAATAGCCGCCCTGACAAGCGCGAAAGAAGATTTGTATCAGGGCACGGCTTCAGCCGTGCCGAAACTTG
>JBKQKT010000411.1:0-11033 GCA_052147365.1 Candidatus Korobacteraceae bacterium
GGATCATATGGCTGGCGAACTCGCTGGTCTTGACCTTGGTGGCCCCTTCCAGCATGCGTTCGAAGTCGTATGTGACCTTCTTCTGCTGGATGGTCTGCTCCATCGATCCTTCTATCAGCCTCGCCGCCTCGTGCCAGCCCATGAAATCGAACATCATGACGCCCGACAAAATGACCGAACCGGGATTAATGACGTCCTTGTCCGCGTACTTCGGCGCGGTGCCATGGGTAGCTTCGAAGATCGCGTGCTGGTCGCCGATGTTGGCGCCCGGCGCGATGCCGAGTCCGCCAACCTGCGCTGCGGCCGCATCGGAGATGTAGTCGCCGTTGAGGTTTGGAGTGGCCAGAACGGCGTACTCGTCCGGCCGGGTAACAATCTGCTGGAAAATGCTGTCGGCGATGCGATCGTTGACCATCAGCTTCGTCTTCCAGGCGCCCTTGCCGTGCGTGGCATAGATGCTGTCGAGCACGCCTTTAACTTCTTTATAGAGTTCGTCGCGGAAGTCCTGCTGCGCGAACTCCAGGCCCGGCTCAACCATCTTGGCATTGTCTTCGATGGACAGTCCGGGATTTTTGTCGAAGTTGTCGATGATCCAGCTCTCACGCTCGGTAATGACCTGGTCGCGGAACTCCTGTGTCGCCAGCTCATATCCCCACTCGCGGAATGCGCCCTCGGTGAACTTCTGGATGTTGCCCTTGTGTACCAGCGTAACGGACTTGAGTCTTTTGGCGAGCGCGTACTTGATCGCCATGCGCACCAGGCGCTTGGTGCCGGTAATGGAAATCGGCTTGATGCCGATGCCCGAGTCTTCGCGCACCCGTTTGTTCGTGCCCGCCAACATCTTCGTGTTGATGAAGTCGATCAGCTCCTTCGCCTGTGGCGTACCCTGCTTCCACTCGATGCCGGCGTAAACGTCTTCCGTGTTCTCGCGGTAGATGACGATGTTCATCCGCTCTGGGTGCTTCACTGGCGAGGGGATTCCCTTGTAATACTTTACCGGGCGGACGCAGGCATACAGATCGAGGATCTGGCGCAGGGCCACGTTCAGCGAGCGAATCCCGCCGCCGACGGGAGTTGTCAGCGGACCCTTGATGCCGACACGCAGTTCGCGGAAGGCGGCAACCGTGTCGTCGGGCAGCCAGGTCTTAAAGCGATCCATGGCTTTCTCGCCGGCAAAAACCTCATACCAGGCCACGCGCCGCTTGCCGTTGTAAGCGATCTCGACTGCGGCGTCGAACACCCGGACTGACGCTTTCCAGATGTCGCGTCCCGTGCCGTCACCTTCGATGAAGGGGATGATCGGGTTGTTGGGGATAACAAGCTCACCGTTTTCGTAAGTGATCTTGGTTCCGCTGGAGGGTAAAGCAATTCCGTTATATGAATCCGCCACGAAGCACCTCAAGGAGTAAGGAATATAGGACCGAAGCCATAAACAGCCACGTCGGGATGGGAAGCTGGCAGAGCCGGCGGCACGCCGGAAATCGAATCATTGGGTAAGAAAACGACTAGCGGCCCGCCCGTCGGCAATTAGCACCGCGCCCTCCCGAACCTTTTACGTTATCACCCGCCGTTGTGAGGTTCAATCAAAACTGATGTTCACGCGTCACACATAGGTGTGAGGTCTGTCCTAATGATCTTCACGCGTGCGGGTGTTGGAGATAGATCTCCCTGGTTTGCTGCAGTACCTCAGCCAGCTTCATTTCCGGATCGAAGCTTTCCTTGGCGCCAAGCACACGCCAGAGTAATTTCTGGACCGAGCGATGTGGCCGCTCGGCAACCGGCAGCCATTTGCGCGCGCGTCCGGCGACCAGACGTACGAGGTGCTCAAGAGTTCGCAAAAACTGGGCACCCTCTTGTAACCGCTCAATCTCGTTGTCCTTCAGCAGCCCATGGTCCCCCAGCAACCGCAGGCGTTCGCGCAGATTTCCCGCCAGCCAGAGCTGATGCTGCGCCTGCAACGCACCCGCGAGGTAATCAAGGTCATAGGTCCCGCCGGGGCCGGTCTTGAAGTTCGGGCCCGTCTCGCTGCGTTCCAGCCGGGTGCGTACCTCGTTCAACTCGGTCCCAAAATTCTGCCGTGTCGCAATTCGCGCGATGCCATTCTGCACCGCCTGCATAGCCCGGTCGGCGACCTCATCATCACCTGCAACCCGCCGCATTTTGAGATACGTCAGCGCCTCCCATGGCTTGGCTTCCTCCTCGAAGTACGCGCCTAATTGCGTCGGCGTAACAATCAACTCGCCCTCGCGGCCGTGAGGCCGCAGCCGCGCGTCCACGGGAAACACCGTGCCGTCGCGGGTGTAGGCCGTCAGCGCTTCCATCAAGCGCTCTGCAACCCGGCGCATCTCCTCGTTATTGCAGCACTCGTCGCAGACGAACAAAACGTCCGCGTCGGACAGTAAATCGAATTCGCGCGCTCCGAGCCTTCCCAGCCCTATAACGGTAAAGCCGGGAGGGGAGCCTGCTATTGCCAGACCCGCCTGAATTGCCGCGTCGGCCGCGACCGTGTTGTCGCTCAACGATTCGAAGACCTCGCGCAAGCAGACAAGGTCGCGCGCTCCGGAAAGGAACACGCGTTGCCGGTAGTGCTGTCGCAAGATGGACATGGCCTCGGAGCGTTCTACTTTCCCCTGGGCGAGATAGGCGAGCACAGGGTCGGTTGCCGCCGTCTCGCTTCGCGGATCATCGTCAAACAACTCACCCGCCTTCAGGCTCGGGCGTTCCTTGACCTGCTCCAGCAGCGAAACCTCCCGCGGATGCCGCACCAGAATGTCGGTCAGGAACTCGCTGCATTCGAAGATCTCCAGGGCCTGCTCAACAGCTTGCGGCGAACGCAGAACCGCAGCGTAACGCTCCGAGGTGGTTCCGGCTGAACTCAGAAATCGCTCGAGATTACGGCGTGCATGTTGCGACAAGTCAGAACGACCGGTAATTTCTCGCAATTGCGGCGAATCGACTGCCAGGCGCTGCAGCATCAGGCTATAGAAGTTCTCGGGCCCTGCCGGAAGCTCAAGCTTCAGCTCGAACTCCTGCGAGCTGTCACCGCGCTCCTGGCTTTGCTCCTGGTAGATAACGCGCTGATAGATCTCCGCTACTGCTGCCATACGCCGTTGAACATGGGCCAGAAACTCTTCCGGCGTGGGTGCAAATGTTCCCTCCCGGGTAAGGCTTCGTGCCAGCGATTGCAACTCCCTCCGGGACTTTGGCAGGCGGTGGGTCTGCTGGCCATGACAGAGTTGCAGGCGATGCTCCAGGTTGCGCAGGAACTCGTAAGCGTTGGTCAGGTTGTGAAAGTCCTTACCGCCGATGTGTTCTTTGTCATACAGCTTTTGCAGGGCAAACATTGTTCCTCGAGAACGCAACCATGATTCGTTTCCCCCATAAACACGCTGCAGGCATTGCACCAGGAACTCGATATCACGGATGCCACCGCGATCAATCTTCACGTCAATTCCACCCTCTGTGGGCTGAGTCAGAAGGCGCTGCCTGCGCCGGGTCCCTATCTTCTCCCTCGTGTCGAGCGCCGTCTTGATGGCCGCGAAGTTCAGCGTCGAGCGATATACGTAGGGTTGTACCGTCCGAATGAACTCACGAGCCAAGCCAACATCGCCCGCCGAATGCCGCGCCTTAATCATGGCCTGCAACTCCCAGTCGTGGGCCACCCTGGAGTAGTACTCGACCGCGTGCAGCAGCGGCACAGCAGGCTCTCCGTCGCCGCCCTGCGGACGCAAGCGAAGATCAATCCTGAAAACCGGCCCCTCGCGCGTGTGACGCGACAGCAGTTCGGTGATCTGCTGCGCCAACCGGATGAAGTACTCACGGTTGGAAATCTCGGCATCGGCCGTTTCCACGTTGCCAGTGTGGAGATACAACAGGTCGATATCGGAGCTGTAATTCAGTTCGTTGCCGCCCAGCTTGCCCAAAGAAACCACGGCAAATCGCGCATCGACTACACGGCCTTGAGCGTCGATTTGTTGCGGCGTTCCGAAGCGGTGTTGAAGCTGGGAGTTCACCTCCCGTAGCGCTTCCTCAATCAGCACATCCGCGAGCGCGGAGATTTCAGCCGTAGTTTCCGCCAGGGTTGCAATGCCGAGCACATCGCGCAGCATGATGCGCACATATTCTCGCTTTTTGAAGCGCGCCAAAAGCACCGCTGTGTCGGTCTCGAAGGAGGGCGAGCGGAAGCGCGCGAAGCTCTCCTGGAACTCTTCTCGCGAATGGGTGCGATCCAGGCTCCTCTCCCGCGCCAGCCCCTGGAACAAGTCCGTACTTTGGATCAGCGTCTCGCCGAGCCAGGGACTGTACCCGAAAACTACAACCGCCTGGTGAATCAAGAAGGGATGCTTGTCCAGCAGGCGGAGGAGCTCGGGTGATGCTGATTCGGCCAGTCGCTGGAATTGATTCACCGCAGCGTCAGGATTGGGCGAGGGCAGGAGCAACGGCGCGAGCGCCTCCCAGACTCCCGGCGGCACGAGCTGTCGTATGCGTCCGAGGTTACGCGCAGCCGTCTCCGGATCGCGGAAACTTACGTTCAACGGCAGCGCTGCAGCGTTGGGTTGTGGGCTGACAGGCACGAGGGTCTCTAGGGACAAATTATCTCAGTCCGGCAGCGGAGCTGCGAATCAGCCGGAAACCTAAACCTAACAAGGCTTTTGCGGGCTTTCCTTGCGACGCAGGAGGGGCTTGCCGCATCTGCTACCGTACCTGATGGAGGCCCAGGAGCTTATGTACCATTACGATCCGAGGACTGCCCTGGAAGAGTTGAACGAAGACGCGGTGTTGCCGAATCCCGTTCACTTGCGCGACATGATGCTGCGCGCCCATCTTGATGCCGACCATTCGCTGGAATACAACCGGCTCTTTGTTGATTACCAGAAGCGCTTCGGCGAGCTTCAGAACGTTGGCCGCCAGTTGCTCGAACGGTTAGGTAGAGGAAATTAATAGCAAATTTCTGTCAGCCGACGGTGTCTTAAAGGAGGAAGTGCGTGAGACTCTTACTGCTGTCGGGTATGATTTGCCTTCTTGTCATGAAGAGTGTAGCCGCCGAGTCGCGTTCTGTTTCCTACAAGAGTGGTGACGAGACGGTCAACGCGTTGTTGTACACGCCGGCGGGCAAGGGGCCATTTCCGGCGATCGTCGTGATCCATGAATGGTGGGGCCTGAACGACTGGGTCAAAGGGGAGGCGTCCAAGCTCGCTGACGAGGGGTATGTTGCACTGGCCATTGATCTGTATCGCGGCAAAGTTGCGACCACTCCCGACGAAGCGCACGAGATCATGCGCGGCGTTCCCCAGGACCGCGCCACGCGCGACCTGCTGGCAGCCACCGCCTATCTTCGCTCACAGAAAAACGTCGATCCCAAGCGCGTGGGCTCCATCGGATGGTGCATGGGCGGAGGATATTCGCTCGATCTGGCACTCAACGATCCCAATCTGAAAGCGGCGGTCATCAACTACGGCCATCTCGCAACCGACGATGCAGCATTGAAGAAGATAAATGCGGCGATACTCGGCATCTTTGGAGGGCAGGATCGCGGCATTCCTGCGGCGGACGTCCAAAAGTTCGAGTCCCAGTTGAAGGCGCTAGGCAAGACGGTGGATATTCACATCTTTCCTGACGCCGGTCATGCGTTCGAGAACCCAAACAACAAGCAGGGTTATCGCGCCGACGACGCTACGCAGGCGTGGAAGCTGACGGTTAGCTTCCTGGCAAAGTACTTAAAGTAAAAGATGAACAATATTGAGTTATGCAGCCGTCAGTGATGGTTTAACCTCCTGGGCCTGAGATCTCGCTCCGGCCCGTTTCTGAAACTTCGGCAAGTCCCAGTGCAGCCGAATTGCGGGCACCCAGACCGGTCCCCGGTCCCGGTTGTAGCCCGGGTTCGCGATGAACTGCAGATCGAAGCTGGCGGAAACGCCTCCACGAAAATTGTAGGTCGTGTACGATTCGAGTGCCGTCTCGCGGCCATAGTTTAGCCGCCCATCTCCCAACAGGAAGCCCATACCGCCTGCCGCCAGATAGGCTTTGTGGTCTGAAGAAATTCCGCCCGTCGCTGCCGCAAAGCCGGTCTTGAAATTGCGCAGGTATCGAACGTCCGCACCCACGGCGACCGTACTGTTGGCTTCGGTGTAAACGAAGGATTCGTTGTGCCCTTCATTCCATCCCACTCGGGCGAACACTCTGACGTCGTGTGGCAGCGACTGTTGCAGATTAAGACCGAATCCGTACTTTACCGCGCCCGGGTGGCGATGGAGCGCGATGTCCGGAGGATCTGACGGACTACTGTCGGCGACCGCCTCGCGGTAATTGCCCATATTGGCATGATTGACGAAGCTGAGGAGTGTCATTGACCCGTCTTGACCGAACAAAGACGTGTGACGTTCAAGTTCGATATTTTCTGCACGAGTGTTGGCAGACCAGCTCAGAACAAGACCATTGGCGACGGTTGGCATCATCATCTCCGCCGCGCGCAACTCCCACGTTTTAGTAGCCCACTGCAACACCACCCCGCGTGAGTAGCCGCGGGTGTCGGCTGCGTAGTCATAGGCTTCGTTGTTGTCGATGGCCCAGTTCAGAAATTGAGTATGGCTGTCTCCGCCCACGGCGTTGACGTCAAACAAATCCACGGTGCTGAACTGGCCGGCGTAAATCTCCAGTCGCTGCCGCTTGCTGCTGAGGAACGAGTGGTGCAGCAGTGCGCGAGCCAAGTACGGTTTTGATCCGAGCGCGGGATTCCGGACGACGTCGAGATTCACATAGGCGGCAAGTCCCAGAGCAGTCCCAATTCCCGACCCTCCAGCGCTCTCGATGTCAACCTCAAGATCCGTGCTGGCGGGCAGCACCAGCTTGGTGAAGAGCGTCAGCACCCGCGAGCTCGCCAACTCACCTGCCCCGGGCAGGCTGTTCGCGCCGCTGTATGGAGAATGAAAATTGAAGCAGCCCTGGGTCACGGAGTTGATCTGTCCCGAAACCTCCACGGAAACCGGCAGCTGCTCCTGGCCGGCAAGGCTGCAAGCAAAAGCAAGAAGAAATAAGAAAGCGTGACGCATGGCTTAGCTCGATTATGAAAATGAAAATCAATTTCATAATTGAAAATAAGCCGAAGGGGGAGAGCTGGATGTGATGTCAGTCACGGTCGGCTGTGATTTGGGCACGAGCGGAGTCCGGCTCCTCGAGATGTATCGCCCTCGGCAGCCTCACATCGCAGCAACTTGTGTTTCTCGATGCTACGGCCCTTCGCTCCGAGTCGAAGTCTGGTACCGCTTCAATTTGTTGTAAAGCGAGCTCCGTGCAATCCCGAGACGCCGCGCGGTGCGCTCGATGGAACCGCCCTCGTCCTGCAGCACGAGATTGATATAGGTGCGTTCCATTTCTTTTAGAGTTCCCGTAGCGCTCGCTTGGGGTTGTGCGGTGATGGAACTCTGGAGCTGCAGCTGATGCACGGTGAGGTGTTGGCGCTCTGTCAGTAACACTGCCCGTTCCAGCACGTTGCGCAACTCCCGAATGTTGCCCGGCCAGGAATACTCCTGGAGCGCATTCATGGCAGACTTTTCGAGCGTCATCTCGCCGCGGCCGCAGTCCTGGACCAGACGAGCAAGGAAACACTGCGCGAGCATCGGAATGTCTTCCACCCGTTCGCGAAGCGGTGGCATGCGCAGCGGAACGATGTTCACGCGGAAATAAAGATCACTACGGAACGTTTGCTGTCGTACCAAGTCCAGCAGTTCGCGGTGAGTCGCGGAAATCAGCCGGATGTCGACGCTCCGGTCCCGCACATCGCCCAAACGGCGGAACGCCCGGTTTTCCAGGACCTTGAGCAGCTTGGGCTGAATCTGAAGGTCGATGTCCCCGACCTCATCCAGGAACACGGTGCCCCGATTGGCGACCTCGAGTAGGCCCTGTTTTGCATTGAGTGCACTAGTGAATGCGCCCTTCTCATGACCAAAAAGTTCCGATTCGAGCAGCTCCCGGGAAAGCCCCGCACAATTCAGGTCGAGGAACGGCTGGGCGGCCCGCGGCCCATTGCTGTGGATCCAGTTTGCCAGCACACCCTTGCCCGAGCCGGTTTCTCCCTGCAGCAGAATGGGGCTTTCGCTACACACCACTCGCTGTGCCAGTTCCTGCAACCGTCGAATGGCAGCGCTGGTCCCAAGGAAGGGATCGACAATCTCACGCTTGGTGTTGGACAGAGAGGTCGGTGGCTGACGATGGCAAGGCTGGTTCGCCAAGACGCGCAGCAGCACGGCATGGAGCAGTGACAGCTCCACGGGTTTGGTAAGGAACTGTTCAGCGCCTTCCTGAAGTGCGCGAACCGCTGCATCGGAGGAGCCTTGGCCTACCAACGCGATGACCGGGATGCTGGACTCCGCGCCCTTGATGCTCCGCAACAGCTCAAGCGCGTCACCGTTGGGGAAGGAGAAATCGAGGATTGCTGCGTCGGGACGAAACTTGTGGGCCTGTACTTGGGCGTCGCGCACTGTGGGGGCCTCGGCAACCAGGTGACCATGCGCGAGGAGAAAGTTGCAGATTCCAGACCGGATGACTGGGTCGACGTCGATGACGAGAATTCGATTCTTGCTCAAGCACTCACCTGTTGGCGCAAAAAAGTGCTCGAGGGTTTTGCGGCGCTTACGGAAAAAACTCGGTCAATTTGGGAGTACTGAACCTACCAGGTTCAATTGGAGTCGCCGCTACAGCCTCGCAGTTCGTGACCGGCCGGCGACTCACAATCCACAATGCTCTGCGCAAGAACGGGAGTATGGCTGTGACCGCCGTCACGTTGGAATGTTTATAGGCAAGAAAAAAGCGGGCCCGGGTTGCCGGGTCCGCCAGAATGTTGCAGATTAGGAGTTGACTATGCCACGTTGAAAGACTGCTTTAGCTCACTTCGAACCTCTTCAAACCTGAGAACTGCAGCGCGATGTCCCACAGGAAGCGCGGATTGTTCGCGAGATAGCGCCGCCAGAGCCGCTGCGGCTCCCGGCACAGCCGGTCCATCCACTGCAAACCGCAGTTCTTTACCCATTGTGGCGCATCTGCAAGAAGCCCCGCATGGATGTCGAAGGCTGCGCCGACACCAATCATGAGCTTTGTATCAAGGCGCTCGATGTACCGGGCCATGAAGTGTTCCTGCTTCGGAGTGCTGAGGCCAACCCACACGATGTCGGGCCGGCTGTCATTAATTCGCGCGATCAATTCCTTTTCCTCAGGAGGGGTCAATGGCCGGAACGGCGGAGTATAGGTCCCTACAATATTGATGGCCGGAATAAGAATCTCCAGCCGTGCCCGCAGCTTCTCCGCGACCTCGCGCTTTCCGCCACAGAGAAAGTGGCGGCAACTATGTCTCGCCGACAGCCTGCACAACTGCAGCATGAAGTCGGGCCCGTAAACGCGCTCCATCGTGCGATGCCCTTGCAGATGGCCAACCCACACAGTCGGCATTCCGTCCGGGAGACAGAGGAATGAGCGGTTCAAGATCTCCCGCAGCGCTGCATCGTGCTGCGATTCCATCACGCCATGCACGCCGGTTACACAGATGTAGCCCTTCCCGCGCTCACGGAGCAAATGTTCCGAGAGCAGCAACGCTTCCGCCATGTTGATGGCACTGATGCCGACTCCCAGAACGTTGGCCAGAGGCGGTCTGGCATGGCTAAACAGCTGCATATGCAAGCGTCTCGGAAAGGCGGCCCGCCTTTTCCAGTTCCTGCTCAATCCAGTCGTACGTAATTGCCAGCCCGTCACGTAGCCTTGTCTGTGGCTCCCATCCGAGCACGGTCCGCAAGCGCGAGTTATCGCTGTTGCGGCCGCGCACACCTTGCGGCTTGCTGAGATCGTGGCGTTTGATCAATCTCTTGCCTGCAATCTCGCAGACCATTGCAACCAACTGATCGACGGTCACCAGTTCCTCCGTCCCAAGATTCAGCGGTTCGCGATAGTCGCTGGCCATCAACCGCAGCAGGCCTTCCACGCAATCGGGAACAAACATGAAGGAGCGGGTTTGCTGACCGTCACCCCAGATATCGATGTGTCCATCGTCGACAGCGAACGCCACCTTGCGGCAAATGGCCGCCGGCGCCTTTTCTTTGCCACCATCGTACGTGCCGAGCGGACCGTAAACATTGTGGAAGCGGACGACCCGCGTCTCGAAACCGAAGTCGTGCCGGTAATAGCGGCAAAGTTGCTCGGTGAACAGCTTTTCCCATCCGTAGCCTGCTTCGGGATCTGCGGGGTAAGCATCTTCTTCCTTTAACGGCGTAACATCCGCCGAATTCTGTTTGTAGCCGGCATAGACGCACGCCGAAGACGAAAACAGGAAGCGGCAGATGCCGTTCAGGCGGGAGGCCTCCAGCATGTGAGCGTTGATCAGGATGTTGTTGCGGGCGATGTCGGCCAGTTGCGCGGTAATGTAGCCGATCCCGCCCATGTCCGCTGCGAGATTGTAGACCTGCTGTATCTCGGCTGTGGCCTGTAGGGCGTTGTGCCAGAAACGCAGATCGAGAATTTCGAATTCGTCGGCCGAGGTGGGCTCAAACTCGGGCTCTTTGATGTCAACGCCGCGAACCCAATAGCCTTCTGCCTTCAGCCGCTTTACCAAATGATGACCAATGAAGCCGCCTGCGCCAGTTACTAATACACGCGTTGATGGTTTCATGTTGAGACGCCTCCTTTGCGTTGAAATTGAGATGCGGGTTGGTAGTGCAGACCCGGATAACCACGAAAGCGATGCATTTCCGGAGCTGCCGACGGGCGAGACGGCGCAAGTGGCACGTCACCTGCAGCTGCGCGGTGCCGAACTGACTGACAATGGGCTCTAGATTCTTATCAGCCCGAAGCTAATCTGGAGGGCGCGATCAACGCGCTGCATGGTTGCGGCGCTCGCACGGCCGATCCGCTTGATGAGCCGAACCCGGTCTATGGAACGAACCTGGTTTAGAAGGGCAACCGAACGTTGCGCAAGTCCTGTTTCCCTGGGCTCGAGAATGACTTCGGTGGGGTAAGGCGGGATTGCGAACTTGCTGGTAATCGCTGCAACA
>JBKQKT010000412.1:0-6807 GCA_052147365.1 Candidatus Korobacteraceae bacterium
AGCTTACCGGAACACCCGCTCGCAGGCCTACAACCTGACCGCCGGCGAGATTGAGATCAACGATCAGGACAAGGACAAGAGCGCCGGGGTGTTGTATCCGGCGGCACAGCTCATCATTAACACGGATGGCCAACTGGAGTTGGAACTGTTGCAAAATCCCTGGCAACTGACCAACATCCTCGACTGGAAGCCCAAAGGCAAAGAATAAGACTCAGTGCTGCCAGCCTCCTGATCCCGTGTTCAGTAGCTTGTTCATCATGTTATCGGTACAGAACTGGGCCGTTGGCACTTTGCCGGTGTAGTCACAATTGTTACCGCCCGCCTCGAGCTGGAAGGCCGTGTTCCAGTACGAATCGTTCGTGGGATTGAAGCAGGAGGGCTGCCACTGCGGCTGGCTCGGATCGGGTGTGCCCTGATTGTTGGCCTTAAAGTCATCAGGCAACTTGAACTCGAATCCATAACAGCCTCCCTCGGGACAATTCACGTCCTTGACCGCCCAATTCTTGCAGGCGTTCTCGCACTCGCCATCCTCAGCGCCGTGAGCGCAGCCGCAGCTACCGGTTTTCTCGTCTCCCGTCCAGGTGCAGAAGCTGGCTGGAGCACAGTGGTTCTTTTTCCCGAGTTCGTAGTTGCCCTCAAAGTCGGCAATCTTTGACATATCCAGGTTTACCGTGAGGTAGGGATCGGTGTATGTGTAGCATTGGCTCTTGACGGTGTCGGTACATACTGGAAAAGAGTAGGAATCGACGGGCATAAACGTGGGAGGCGTGACGTGCTGGTCCACGCGATCCAGTTTCAGGCTGCTCACATTGAACCCGCTTCCCACATAGACCTTGTAGGTTTGTGTGGTGGTGGGCTGAGCATAAAGCAGGAAGAAACCGTACCGCGCCTTGGCGGCAAACAGGCTTCTCTGCTGAAACTGCTTGTCAGCCGACACCGTAGTGTCCAGATAGTACAAGCCGTGGTCAAGTGTAAGGGCGCTGCGCTGACCGGTTCCCTGTCCCGACATACGTAGGAATTTCAACGGGTCAGTCTTGTTCTCCCCGTAATTCCTATCGAAACGATAGAGGGGAACGCCGCTGCAGAGCTGGGTTTTACAGTCCTTCTGCCAGCAGTTATTGGCCCCATCCGGGCAGGACGCCTGCTGGCAGGCGAAATCCCCGGGCACTTGATACTCCCCGAGGCAGGGAAAAAGCACGTTCGTGACGTAGTGATAGGGACTGGTGTTAGCGGTTGCGCAGAGCGCCTCGCCACTCTTCGGATCGCCGTAAGTGCAACTGCCCAGCGGCGGTGGGATATTATGCTGGATATCGGAAGCGCACTCGGGGGTTTCTGTCGGCGCCCGGTAGAACGGGTCCTTGTTGACCGAGATCGTAGGATTCGTCGTGTCGTTGAGTGTGCCCAACAGCCCGGTCAGGGAACCGTCATCGTCACTGAGTTCCGTCTGGCGATCGACATCTGTCCAGTCATTCAGGAAGTTAGTGTTAGCGCAGTAGCGTTCGCCGATCAAAGTCGAGTTGTCCGTGTACGTCCCTTCCAGGAACAGCGGTTCAATCACAAAGTGGCGTATGTCCACCTTCTTATTGAAGAACAGCGTGTCAGAGTGGAAAGCTGGCGGATAGTAAAAACCGTTGGGCTGCTTCCAGGCGATGGCGGCATTGGGCTGATAGCACCGCGTGGGGTCGCTCTGTTGCGAATCCTGCAACACGCCCGCGGTGTTGCCATAAATCCAGCCTAGCCCTGGACAACCCGCTCCGCTGTCCTTCGTGCAACCGTCGAGAACAGTCTTTGAAATATCCAGATAGGCGTTGGCCGACTGGTAGGCCGGGCCATCGTAGATATTGAAGAGCCGCTGATTGACGGCGAAATTATCCAGCGGGAAGATGACCCCCTGGTCTTGATTCAGGCAGAACCCGGCGCCGATAAAGGGGTCGTCACACTTCAGCCCCAGTTTCTTGGTGTCGGGGTTGAAGGGGCCGGCATTCATGGCGAACGGGTTCGTCGTCTGGGTGTTGCCGACGAAAGCATTCTTGTGCGCCAATGCCCAGTACCCCGGGATTTCGTCGGAGCCGCTGTAGCCGCCGCCGCTGACGAAGGTCAGCCCGCCATTCTGCGTATCGGTGATAGCGCTATTGCTGAGCAGATACCATTGTGGTCGCAGCCACACGGCGGAAATGTTGGTCTGCGCCCAGGTTAAGGAGCTGGTGTAGTGGTCGAGGACATTGACCACGCAGTTGTCTTCCTGGCCGAAGGAACAGGGGTTGACCTCGCAGTCGTTTCCCTCGCCGCCAGGACACTTGGTGGCTCGCCGGCCCACCCCTCCGGCGTCAACCTTGGGATAGTAGGCGTCAGCCTCCTTTGACAGCGGAAAGCACGCAGGGTTTTGCAGCACCGGCGCCAGGTCGTTGACGATAGGAGGCATGTAGGCACGATCCTGGAGCTTGATAATTCCATTGCAAGGGCTGGTGTTGCCGATGGTAATGAACGAGTTCTGCGAAGCCACGCAGGAATTGCCCACGAAGTTCTGCAGCGGAGTGGTGCCGTCGCGCTGATACGAGTCCAACGTCTGCGTCTCGCTGTGACCGCAGAGTGTCGCGTCGGTCGTTCGGTCAAACTGGTAGTATTTCTGTTCCCCCGCGTAGTAGTCCCAATATTGATAGCGGGACATGCCGCTGGTCACGCTCGGGGGGACCCAATAGCACATGCCGCAAGCCTCCGTGCCCGCCGCCATGTTGTACTGGAAATCATTCCAGGCGTTGGTAATCCAGAAAGCTGTGGGATGCTCCGTATCGGTGTGGAACGGGATCTCGTCGTCACCAGGGTTGTAGTGAGGGGTGTACAGAATGCCGGGGACGTGACGATTGTTGATTTTGTTGTCCACCGCCGCGCGCACCAGGACCCCCAGGTTGGTGTAAAGCTTGTTTTCTGACTCGGTAGCGTCTTCAAGGTAGAAGCCGTGGCCAATCGACTTGTAGCCCACGTTGCGCGCCAGCGTCACTCCTTGCGTGGCGTGGACTGTGATCCAGCGGTTCATGGAATCCCAGATTGAAGAATCGGCGATGAAGGTCCCGCCATTGCCCTGCGGTGTTCTCCGCGCCATGTGAAAGTGGACGGGGTAATGCATAATGCGGGCGCCTTGCGCCATCTGATAGAACTCGACCCCTTGTACCTGGAACGTCAGGAACCCCTGGCGCACGATGGTGTGCCCGCCAAAATAAAAGCAGGAGTTGAGCTGGGCGGGATCGGGAACGCCGGTGCACTTGTCCTTGTCCGGATCGGGAAGATAGCTGTTAAAGGTGTCGCCGCCTGAAACGATTTGAATGCTGCGGTTCAGCAGTCCCACTGCCGCCCGGGTCTCGATGCAGCGGGTCTGCGTACCCGAGCACTTGATGCTGGGGTCCTGATCGGGACCGATGCCGTCCGGCACCTTGTCATCGCTCTTGCTCAAATCGTAGGTGATCCCGTTATGTGGATACTGCACCGTTTCCTGTACCGTGACGGTGGCTACCGTCTTGTCCGCGTTCAGGCTGAAGTTCGCAATAGTTAACGTTTCAGAATGTGCCGGCAGATAGTCGGTGGTGGTAATGACAATTTTGTCGCCTGCCACCCAGTCCGCGTTGCGTCCCTTCGGCCAATCAATGGTGAACTGCTGCTCGTTGCTGGCGCCGCCCAGGCTTTGTGTCAGGCGTCGCCAGCTTCCGCCGCTATCGGAAGGGCTGAGCGCGTCGTAGGTAGCTCCCTTCGCTCCGAACAGTTGTAGCGAGCCATTGAAAGAGACGGCCAACACCTTGTAGCCAAAATATCCTGGAGGGCTCCCGGCGGTGTCATAGATGAGAGGCTCGTAGGCGTAGAAGCAATCGTCAACACCGCCCGGCAGGTTCATTCCATAGCCGGTCTTGCTGGCATGCATGCAACTGGTGGGAGGATGATGGATGTCCGTCGGTAGTGGATTCGAGTTCCACAGCGAGTCGGGAATGTTGCAGTGCGCGCTCGAGTGGCACGCGATCCCCTGCCCAGGACCCTTGTTGGCTCCATACTTGGGGCCGGTGCCCTGGTCCGGGCCATAAAGATGGATTTTGAGCGTAGCCCCGCTCGCGCCGAAGATGCTGGCCTTGCCCCCCGAGCACATGGTCGCGTCGCTACTCAGGAAACTCCCCTTGTCTTCCACCAGGATGGACTTGGCCCAGAAGTCTATGCTCTTGCCATCGCCGCGATCGACGAAGCACAGGCTACCGCCGCCATAAATATTGATATTGCCGTAGTTGTAGGGACTGTTGGAGGCATCCACGAAGCAGGTGCCGCCCATGACATCGATGTCCGCACCGGTGCCCTGCGGCAGAATTCCCGTCGTGCACGCCGGCGGGTTGGCGGCCTGGCACAACGTCGCCAGCAGGACGACGGCTAGAAAGACCAGAATGAGTTGGATAGACGTAGTGGTTGCGAATCGGCCAGAAGCCTTCCAGGAAGAAGACATTTTTTCTCCTACGACGCCAAATTCATCGTGGCAGAGAACTTGGCATGGTGAACGAAGTGGTCTAGATCGACAGCGGAGACGACGAGATGACGCCTTGCTGGCGCCAGCTCTCCGCTGGGGCGCGCCTAATTTGAGCTGTTTGCGCTAACGGGGAATACTACTCTCGGAAAAGGGGAAGTCAAGCAAAAAACTGGTCGTGTTCTAAATGTCGTGTCCTAAATTGGGACACGAAAAATTGGGCAATGCTCAAGGACGGACCGGCACCCACGCCGGGTGCCCCGGGTCTCGCGCGGTTCGAGACCCGGGACTTCCTTCCCAGGTCACTGGGATAGTGTGCTCTCTATCAAAGCGCGGGTAATCGTTCCTTGTACCTGAGCTGGTCCGGCTGAACCAGTAGAGTGTGCCAGCGCTGCAGTTCATGGCAGCGACAACTTTCTCGCACCCCATCGGTCGCACCTCCCCGGGTCTCGAAAACCACGAGACCCTTCGGCTCCGCTCAGGGCAGGCTCCGGGGCGCCCGTAGGTGGTTGATAATCGCAAGAAAGAAGAAGAGCCCACTTCACTCACAGACATGGTCCCCCGCGGACTGATTGCCAGCATGGGAATGAAGCCTGTGTGAGGTGGACAGATTCGAGGGATTCCGAGAAGTCAGACCCCGGCGAAATTCCTTCCCTTTGGCGCCGTCCGGTGCTACTATCCCTCAAATCCAGGGTACTCAACGTTTGCCGCGCCTGCGGCCCCCATTTGACATTCGCAACGGTGTGACTGCCACTTCGAAATCCTCGCGAGGAACAGTTGAGCAGGCTGGATCCGAAACCCAGTGACGATTTCTCGGGAGGGAAGCCCATGCCGCGCCGACGCAGTCTCCACTTCGTTGTCCTGCTGTTCAGTCTGGCGATGTTTTGTGCCGCGATGGCGATCCCCACGCCTGCGCAGACCTTAACTACGCTGCACAGCTTTGATAGCACGGACGGCGCATACCCGTTCGCGGGGTTATTCCAGGCCAGCGATGGGAACTTCTACGGCACTACCTATAATGGCGGCGCCAACAACGAAGGCACGGTCTTCAAAATCACCCCGAGCGGGACGCTGGTCTGGGTTTACAGCTTCTGCTCGAAAACAAACTGCCCGGACGGCGCGCTTCCCGTCGGGGGGCTCATCCAGTACACCGACGGGAGCCTCTACGGGACGGCCGGGTATGGCGGAGCCAACAACCGTGGCACGGTCTTCAAAATCACGCTGAGTGGCACGCTGACGACCCTTTACAGCTTCTGCAACCTGGAAGCGTGCGCAGACGGCTCCCAACCCTACGCGGGACTGATCCTGGGCTCCGATGGGAACTTCTACGGGACTACTCTTTTTGGCGGGAAGTACACCTATGGGGAAATCTTCGAAATCACCCCCAGTGGGTCGCCAACGACGTTGTACAGCTTTTGCCCTGACAAAAACCCTTGCCCGGACGGCGCACGCCCCTCGGGGAATTTGATCCAAGGCGCCGATGGGAGGTTCTACGGGACAACCCAGGCCGGTGGCGCCAATCACAACAATGACTGCGCGACAGAAGGTTGTGGCACGGTGTTCGCATTTGCCGGCGGCGGCCTGAAGACACTGTACAGCTTCTGCGCCCAAAGCGGGTGCACGGACGGCCAGACCCCCAACGCCGGGGTGATCCAGGCGACCAATGGGTACTTATACGGGACCACCAATTTTGGCGGGGCGAACAACAACAATGGCACGGTCTTCAAAAGCACCACCAGTGGCGCGCTAACCTCGTTGTATAGCTTTTGCTCTGTAAACGGGTGCCTGGACGGCCAAGGCCCCACCGCAGGGCTGCTCCAGGCCACCGATGGGAACCTCTACGGGACAACCTCGGCTGGAGGCAGCAAAGGAGCTGGCACGATCTACGAAATGAATTTGAGTGGCGCACTAGCGACGATTTACACTTTCTGCTCCCAATCCGGGTGCTCCGACGGACAGGACCCCTACGCGGCGCTAATCCAGGGTACCGATGGGAACTTCTACGGGACGACGTTCGGGGGCGGGGCCGGCTACGGATCGGTCTTCAGCCTGTCGGGCCCTGCGCAACTCGTTCCAGTGACACCCTGCCGTCTGTACGATACGAGATACGAAGGCAGCGGCCCAATTCAAGGCGGGACCTCGCAGACGTTCGATCTTCCGAGCTTGGCGGAGTTAGGAAAGTGGTGTCAGCCGTTTAGCCTGTCCTCGGCCCAGGCCTATTCGCTGAATATAGCCGTTGTGCCACAAGGGCCTTTGGGCTATCTCACCATGTGGCCTGCGGGACTGGCGCAACCCTACGTGGCCACTTTGAATTC
>JBKQKT010000413.1:0-6104 GCA_052147365.1 Candidatus Korobacteraceae bacterium
TTCGGCACGACTGGAAGTCGTGCCCTGATACAAACCGATCGGATTTATGAATATTTGATTTGCTGCTGGCTGGCGCGGAGGAATAGTACCACGAAGCGAGGGAGGCCGGAGGATGAAATTCTATTAATTTAGGTGGATCCCTGAGGCAAGATTTTCCGGCTGGTGGCTCAGGGTGACGAGTTCTCCACTCATTCGCCAAACCCGCGGTCGAGGTATAGGGGGGAAGTTCGCGATACACATTTAACGCTGTATCGGTGCGTTTGGACGCAGAGAAGCTCGCTGAGTTCTCTCGAGTCGTAGCTGTACCCTTTTTTCACTGATCACGTGCTTACGGAAGCAGCCCCATCGCGCGGGCTACGCACTTGAAAATCGCCCCATACGTGCCGTTGCTGTTAGCAATGCAGGCGCACTCGGTGTCGCATTGGGCATCAGTCAAGTATCCCGCCGAAATACACGTGGCGTAGCACCTGCTATAGGAACCACCACCACCACCACCCTGCCGTGGGAGCGCGGGGCGAACTTCGCCAGCGCGATCGCTTGCGCAGTTGCTTTCTGCTGCTTGATAGGTCGGTATCGATCTCTCCAGAGCTGCCGTAGCAGTGAATCCGGGCATCATAGACCTTGCCTCCTGTAAGCCAGCATTTCCATTTTGGCACCCTAGGCGGCCAACACTATACACCGAATCGCCCCCGCTTCTGGGGTTTTTTTGTCTTTTTCATCCTGGCGACTCCCGCCCCCCCAGATGAGGCCAGACTTACCATACCGGGGCACCAATGAGCTACCAATCGCTTCACTCTGAAGCGATTTCTCCAAACACCTCTCCGTCCTCCCCTCGATTTCCTCGTATTTGCATGCCTAGCAGCCCCTATCCGGTCGGCAGCGGCAGCGCGGCCATCCGCCGCACCATGTTGCCAAAGAGCCGCCGCGTCAGATGGCTCTCTGCCAACAGCAGCCAGTAATAGCGAGCATGTTTCACCAGACGGCCACCGGTCTTCACCAGCCGTTGCTGCAGGCTGGTGAGCGACCAGTTCTCGATTCGCCGGGGCAGCACCAGCCGCCGCCACAGGTTGCCCAGGTTGTAGGCCAGCAGGCTCAGCGCCAGCCGCACCTCGTTACTGCGGAAGCGATGACAGGAAAGCCGGGTCATCTTCACCGCCTGTTTGCCTTCCTTGATCCATTGTTCTGCCGTCCCGCGCTTGTTGTAGAAGCGCACCACCGCCCGGCTCGGCACCTCCAAGTTGGTGACGATGAAGCCCACGCGAGGAAACAGTTCGCCAAAGTGAAGCTCTACCTTGGCCGCCACGCGTCGCGCTGTCTTCCAGCTTGCCGCCTGATAGAGAAGGCCCTTGTACCAAACCACCGGTTTGTGACTGGGCCGTCCTACCGGGCGCGTCAGCAGTTCCTCGATGTCCCGCAGCAGACTGTCGTTCGCCGGAAGCCGGATCGCATACTTCACGCCGTGTTCTTCCAGCGTTTCGTAGATTTCCGGTTTAGCAAAGGCGGCATCGGCGCGAAACACCACCTCCTTGCCTCGTTGCTGTCGGCGCTCGATCTCCGACAGTAACAGTCTTTCCCAGTTCTCAGCACTATGTACGTTGCCCGGTCGCAGCTTCGCACCTAAACAATCGCCTTCTCCGTTGAACAGCAACAGGGGGTGATAGCAGGTGGATTCGAAGTGGCCATTGTAGGCGCTGTTCTCCTGCTGGCCATAGACCGGAATCTCGGTCGAGTCCATGTCCAGCACTACGCGCTGCGGAGAGTCGATGGTTTCCACCTTTGCCAGCAACTCGCGATTGATGGTCGCCAGACCGGCAAGATTCTCCTCTTGCGTCAGCAGTTCCGTCTCGAACGATTGCAAGCGTGAGGTCAGCGCCGCGCCGCGCTCCCAAATCTTCTCCGAGCCGATCAATCGGAACGTCGGATCGTGCGCCAGCCGCTCGGCATCATTGACATCCTCATAGCCCGCCATGCGACTGTAGAGGGACTGGCGAAACAGGTCGGCCATAGGCAACTGTGTGTTCTTCGCCCGAGAATCGGTCAAGTGCCGTGCGGTGAGATCGCTCAATCCCAGACGTTCGTCTAACTCGCGCACCAGAACCAGACCACCATCGGAGGTGACCCGTGATCCCTGGAAAGCGACTCTTAACGAGGGGTTGAAGGAGAGCTGAAACGGCTGATTTTGTGTCTCACCCACTGGGTGTGCACCTCCGGAGCGCCCCGATCATGCTGAAACCCGCATGAATCAAGGCTTCCAGGGGCATCATAACCTCAGTTGCTCAGGTTCCAAATCGGAAATGTGGGGTAATACATAGCTCACGCCGACCACCAGCATGATCAGCAACGCCGCGACGGTGGACAGCAGGCCGACTCCGATGCTCTTGATAAGGTTCATTTGCACCGCTTCTTGTACGGGCCGCGCTTCGCCGGTTTCGGCTCAGGCAGAAGCGCAACCAGTTCTTCCATACTCCAAAGGTGGTCGGTCAGGCCCGCTTCCATCGCAGGCGTCACCCGCAGCGGTTTGTGGATGCGACAGAAGTTGTCACCAACGGCCTGCTAAGTCCTTATTTTACTATTGATTACAAATAAGCCTTTTAGAATCTATTAATTGAAGACAATTTCTTACTAAGTCATTTGTTTTCAATCATGGCAGGGGGAGGGGTAATACAGGCCGAAAATCCGTGGTCATCCGTGAAATCCACGGTTGCTTGTTATTGGGTCTTTTGAAAAAGCAGCTCCCTCCGCTCGGGCGGAAGCGATGCCAGCAACACCCCGACGGCCACGCGGAGGGTTCTCCGCCTGGCCGCCAGTGAGTCAATCCAGTGGGTCTTACTTCTTTGTTTCGGGCAGTGGCAATTCGGTGCCGGCGATGCCCTTGTTGAGCAGAGCCTGAACTACGACGCGACGGTTTTCCGCCTGTCCTTGTTCGGTCTTGTCGCTGGCGACTTGCCGACTCTCACCCATGGCGCCCGGGGCCAGCATGCTGGTCAACGGAACATGACCCTGCTGGATGATGAGGTTGGTAACGTTGTTGGCGCGCTCTTCGCTGAGCTTCTGGTTCAGAGCGACGCTGCCTACGGAGGAGGCGTAGCCCTTCACCTGAATGTTGTAGCCATTGTAGGTCTTGGCCTTCTGCACCAGGTCCATTAACGGCTGGGTGTACTTTGGATCGACCTTGGTCTGGCCGTTGCCGAAGAGCACGGTGACCTCGTCGAGAATGTAGTAATCGTCAAGCTGGCCGAAGCGGGCGCTGTTGGCGGCGATCTGGGCCTTACTGGCAGCGATCTCCTGCTGCTGCTTGGTGATGGCGGCCTGCTGCTCTTTCAAAGCTGCGTTCTGGGCGGCCAGCGCGTCGGCCTGTTGCTTCAACTCAGCCTCGTTGGCGGCTGCCTGCGCCGCCGTTGCGTGAACCGCAGCCTGTGCCGACTGAGCCTGCTCCAGGTCCTCGCCGTCGAATCTGACCCAATCCGCGACCAGTTGGTTTTGCGCGTTGTAGCTTCCCTGCACCTCGCAGGCCAGGCCGGGAATCAGGGCGGCCATGGACATTTCCTTCTTGCGGGCCTTGAATTTGCCCTGTAGCTGTTGCACGTCGGTGTTGTCGTTCAGCAAGACAACGACTTTCGAGCCATCCGCAGTCGTCATGGTCATAGTGCTTCCAGCTCGACTGATGATGTTGCCCTTGACCTTTAAGGACTGAGCAACGGCGAGTGTGCTTAATAATGCGAATACCGTGAGCGACAGGACTACTAATGCGATTGCTTTGAACTTACCTCGGTTCATCAACTTTCTCTCCTTTTATTGGTGAGGGCTTTGTAGGCATTGCCTGGTCAAGCTTATTTGTAGTGTGAAAACTAACGTCGTGCCGAATGATCCGAACGCCGTTGCTTCATCGCACGGCAGGGTGAAGCGTTAATGTAGGCGTTGAGTAAAACGTGATGCTGGGCACATCACGCCAGTTCAAAACCTGGAACACTAGTTGAACTGCGAAACGTGTCTAAATCTTACTTTCTTATTCCACACCATGCTGTGGGCATGGGTCAAGCAAAGGGTGCGCGACCTGACAGCGGAGGGGGCCGAACTGCCTCGTTTTGGCGACTAGCACTTAAATGCTAGCGACCCCGAGAGCCTCCGACGGCTTTTACGCAATTCAGCCGGAACCTTAAATGTCGATTTGACCATCGCGTAGAATGCTATTTGCGGGGCCTAGAAAGCCCTTAGAGCTACGCGAGCGCCCCCGGATGACCCAAACATCGTCCGAAGAGCAGAAGGCCCTACACTCGCTTCTAGACGCGAAATTCGAAGCACTCGCAATAGGTATGGCACTATAGTGGCGCATGAAAGCGCCCTCGAAGACTTCACCCTAGTCGTTCACAAACCGCGCAAACCAGTCGGCCGGGGGAAGGTAACGGGAACCACAAGCTTATGCGATTCGGTGTATAGTGTTGGGCGTTTGCAAGACCAAAATGCAAATCAGCAGGGCTGGGTGCGTACTTGCCTGCGCGCTGAGAATGCCCTCAGGAGCTGCGTATGAAAGAACCCTCGAATCACGAATTATCCCGGCGGCGTTTGCTGCAAATGGGGTTGACCGCCGCCGGCGCCAGCGTTTTGACAGGCGGCCTGGACCTTGCCTTTCCGTTGCCAGTGCAGGCGCAATCCAAACTCACTCCCGATGCTGCTCTGGCCGAGTTAATGGCCGGCAACAAGCGCTTTACCTCGGGGCGCATGACCTCTCACGAGCACGACCTGGCCATGCTCCGAGAGCATACCGAGGAAAAGCAGGAGCCCTTCGCCGCCGTGCTCTCCTGCGCCGATTCGCGCGTGCCCGTTGAATTAGTGTTCGACCAGAGCATCGGGCATCTTTTTGTGACTCGGGTTGCGGGGAATATCATCACGCCGGAGATTATCGGCAGCCTGGAGTATGGCGCCGCGGTCCTGGGGACCAAGGTGATTATGGTGATCGGTCACTCGCATTGCGGGGCCGTCAAGGCGACCATCCAGGGCAAGGAAGTGCCGGGACAGATCAGCTCGCTGTTCCCGCATATCCAGCCGGCCGTTGATCAAGCAGGCCCGGACGTGGAAGCGGTCATCAAGGCCAATGCCAAGATTCAAGCCACACTGTTGCGACAGTCATCCACCGTGATTTCCGGTATGGTGAAATCGGGCAGCCTGAAAGTCGTAGCCGGCTACTACGATCTCGGCACTGGTTCGGTGACGCTGCTGGAGTAGCGCGGGGCGCGGCTCGGGATTTCCAAAAGCTGACAAACAGTTGTTCCTCCCACCCAGGCCAAATCGGCTTGGGTGGGGCACCCTAACGACCCTTGCCTGGGCCACCCGTCTGGTGGACCGCAGCCTGACCAACTACGAATAGGGGCTCAGAATGGACCCACAACAGATCATCGCGGTCTGCGAAGCGAATTGGGATGCACACAAGTTCGATTGCAGCGGGTTTGTGAAAGCGGTAGCGACGGCGCTTAACGTCACCACCTTTACACCGGACGATAATGCGAACGACATCGTGGACAAGCTGCACGCGGCCGGAGACTGGGTCGCTCTCCCGACAGGCGACGGAGCGGCGGCCAAGGAGCAGGCTGATGCCGGCTTGCTGGTAATCGCCGGCCTCGAAGGTGCCGATCAGGTTATCCCGGACGAGCACGGCCACGTTGTAGTCGTAGTCACGGGGCCTCTCGACGCGGCTCACCACCAATATCCAACTGCGTATTGGGGCAGTCTCGCCGGACATCCCGCAAAAGCCCAAACCATCAACTTTGCCTGGCGGGCGGTTGATCGTGACAAGGTGGGTTACTTTGCAAAGGCGGTTTAGCCAGCCAGCCGACAAGAGACTATAGGCATCACCGGTTGGCTCTCAACATCTGCTCGGCATGTCTGAGTGAGGTATCGGTCAGTTTGGCGCCGCTGATCATGCGGGCAATCTCGCGGGTGCGCTCTTCAGCATCGAGAAGCTTGACTGAGGTCTTCGTCCGGCCTGCGGACTCCTTCTTTTCAATCAGGTAATGCTGGTCGGCAAAGGAGGCGATCTGCGGCAGGTGTGTGACGCAAAGGACCTGCTTAGTGCGCGCGAGCTGCTTCAGCTTCTTGCCCACGGCCTC
>JBKQKT010000414.1:0-2882 GCA_052147365.1 Candidatus Korobacteraceae bacterium
TACTCCAACTCATTCGCAGACGGCGGGCACCCGGCCCGACGGACGATGCGGAGACCGACGCGGCGGACCTGATTTGATGCGGATTTCCCCACGACCTCGACTGTCCAAAAAAAAGAGCCGTTAACTACGTAAACAATAGTTGTTTTGCTCCCACCGCTGTGCTAATGTTCTAGCCCCGCCCGAGGCTCTGGGTTGCGCCTGGGGCGAGCGGCGAGAAGATTTCTCGATCCGCACATGAGGCCCGACAACCTTGCTCAACCGACCTGCCAAATTTTCAATTCACCCGCCGCGCGCTGCTACGCGTGCAAGCCGAATCCAATACACCGCCTATCGCTAGTCCAAAGGAGAATAGGAAAAATCATGACAAGAACTAACGCGAGAATCATCGGCGCGTCCATGCTCGCCGTGGGCGTCCTGTTACTGTGCGCCCTGCCGCTCGTCGCGCAGGAGAACAACACTTACATTCAGCAGGCGGTGCGATTTGCCCTATCGCCGCCGATACGCGAGCTCGCCAAGCTGCCGCAGCCGGCGCAGTACGGTTTTCACTTAGCCAATGCACCACGCCACGTTCCTAAACGCTCCTTCGGACCGGTAGTGGATCCGGTGGAGCAGAGCAGCGTCCCAGCCGGCCGAGTAGCCTACTCAATTGGCGCCAACTTCCTCGGCGTGGGCCACGGCTTCCCCAACTACAGCGTTCCTGACGCGCCTCCCGACACCACCATGGCGGTCGGCGATAACCAGATCTTGCAGTGGGTGAACGTCTCCTACACTGTCTGTCAGAAGACTTCACCTTACACCTGCGGATCGGCCATTGAGGGCAATACGCTTTGGAGCAGCCTGGGCGGAATCTGCGCCGGCAATAATGACGGCGACATCATTGCTCAGTGGGATGTGCAGGCCCATCGCTGGCTGTTGAGCCAAAACGTATTCACCGGGTCGTACGGTGTGTGCGTCGCGATTTCGCAAACCAACGACCCAACCGGCAGCTACTACCTGTATGAGTTCCCGGTTCTGGCCAGCGGCTTCCCCGACTATCCGAAGTGGGGAGCGTGGCCGCCCTACCAATGGGCGGAGACCTGGAACAACTTTGGCCCCGGCGGCAGCGGTTTCAAAGGTCCGGTAATGTGCATCTATAACCGCACCAAACTGCTGGCTGGCGACTCGACAGCGGAGCAGATTTGCCACCAATACACGGCGAACGAAGACAGCTTGCTTCCCGCCGATGCGGATTCGGTCACGCCTTCTCCAAACGGCGAAGCTCAGTTCGCCATTGGCGCCGTGGGCGACGTAGACGAGGAGCATCTGTCTCTATACTCGGGACAGGTCAACGACCCGAATGACTGGACGCAGGGCGCAACCTTCACCGGCGACAACAACTCCCAACTGATCGCCGTTGCGGCTTACAATATTGGGTGCTTAGGTACCGGTTTAGGCGATTGCGTTCCGGAACCTGGTGAAGGCGCCTCGACCGAAGGCCTGGGCGATCGCTTGATGTATCGCTTCGCCTACTGGGAGGACCAGCCCCTGGCTAACGTCCTCGCAACTCCTCCGAAGCCGGTACCGGCGCAGCACTGGCTGGTGAACCACTCCGTGATCGCCTCAGGCGGCAACAGCGGCGTCAGATGGTATGAGTTCACCGCCCCAATTAAGGACGTGCCAGTGACCAGCCTGGGGGTCTTCCAGCAGGGAACCTACGCTCCTGACAGTACAAATTGGCGCTGGATGGGTTCGCTCACGCGAGACAAAGTGGGCGATATCTTGCTGGGTTACAGCGAATCCAGTTCCACACAATTTCCGTCCGTCTACATAACCGGACGCCAGGTCAACGATCCTCTGGGCCTGGGCAATTTGGAAGCCGAGACCGAGGTGGTTGCCGGCACCGGGTCGCAGTCTGACACCTCCGGCCGCTGGGGCGATTACAGCTCTATGCGGATTGACACCAACGATGGCCATGGCGGTTGCACTTTCTGGTACACCCAGGAGTTTTACATGGTCACGGCGAGCTTCGACTGGAGCACGCAGATCGCTTCGGCGCAGTTTTCGAACTGCAACTAGCTAGACTCGGAGGGGACAAACTTTGGGCATCCCGGCAACGGAATGCCCTTTTTCTTTGTCAGATTTCGCCTCCGAGTAAAAACGTCCTAAGACCGCCTGGCTCTGCTTTTCTTCGGTTTGCAGTTTTTGGTCGAAGTGTTCCCGACTCTCGAATGGATTGTCGGCGGAAGTTGGGTCGAAACGGTTGCCTTCTGGCCCAGATCGCCGTCGGTCAGCTCAAGCCGCCATCTTCACTTGATTTTGAGCGGTGGCCAAATGTGTACCGAGGTGTTTTGGAACAGAAACAATGGATAGGATTTGGGTTCGATTTGGGTGCTGTAAGCCTTACCGAGCCTTCCTCAACCTTCCTCTACATTGCTATGCGTACCGCAAAATGAACGACTTAGCCTAGTTCATGCGAACTCATAACCCAAAGGTCGGCGTCTGGCAAGGTGAGTATCGAGCAGGTACACGCAGCGACTGGAACACCCAGCGCGGCGGGATGCCAAGCATGGGGCAGCTAATCGGCATTGCACAGTTTGCGATGCTGAACGGTGCGCTCAGTGCTCAGTCTGGCTCGCTGCCGCGAACTCCTCCCCAAAGAAAATCACGGTATATCCGACCGCGGGGAAGATCAAGAAAGAAGGTTTGGTAGCGCTACCGGGAATCGAACCCGGGTTTGAAGATTGAGAATCCAGCAGCTACTCCACCCGGATCAATAGCTTATCGCGGCTATCTGATCAACTGTGCCCTCAATTGTGCCTAGCACGGTTTACCACCGAATGTCTTCCTGTCTCGCGCCAACCGCTCATCTGAAACCGATCTATCGTCAAGCAAGACTTACGAGG
>JBKQKT010000415.1:0-3356 GCA_052147365.1 Candidatus Korobacteraceae bacterium
GGGCGTGATTATAAACAGCGTTGGCCGCGGGGAAGCGTGAAGTCCGGCATTCGGTAGCGCACCGAGCAGTGTGGACGAATGTACTTGCTGAATAGCTGTGGCGTTTGAGGCTGAGGTTCTATGCGAAGTGCTGCCAGCCGCCGGGCTGCAGGATTTCCGTACGACCGTGCGGCATGGCGACTTTCACCTGTTTGCCGCGTGTGCTTTCGCCGATGCGCGTAACTGAGACGCCGGCGATCTGCCTCGGGATGCGGCGATCCGGACGGGCCGTGAAAAGCAGTTCGTATTCGTCGCCTCCATGGAGCGCGAGTATCAGTCCATTTCTATCCTTAATCGCTGGCAAGGATTCAACGGCGACGACAGAGCCAACTTTGCTCTCCTCGCAAATGTGGCCGAGGTCGGTGGACAGCCCGTCGCTGATGTCAATCATGGCCGAGGCCAGTTTTCTCTCCCGAAGGAATTGCCCTACCGCGAGGCGCGGCTCGGGATAGAAGTGTTTCGGATGGGCCCGTGGCCGGAGCTTCTCGCCGTCGCGCAGCCGGTCCAGAGTAGCGGCTGCCGAACCGAGCGTGCCCGTAATGTAAATGACGTCGCCAGGACGAGCGCCAGAGCGCAAGATGGATTGTCCGCTGGGAATAGATCCCAGCACGACGATGTCGGCCAAAACGCCGTCGAGCGATTGCGCGGTGTCGCCTCCCGCGAGGAGGACGGAAAATCGGGCCGCAAGTTTCAGCAATCCTGCAATGAAGTGGTCAACCCACTGCTGCGACAACTCGGCAGGGAGGGCCAAGGAAAGGAAGGCGGCGCGCGGTATGCCGCCCATAGCTGCGATGTCGCTCAACCCGCGGGCAAGACAGCGGTGGCCAGCCGAATCGGGGGGATGCCAGTCGCGGCGAAAATGCACGCCTTCCAGGCTGAAGTCGGTAGTGATCAGAGCTTCGTGCCCGCGCGGAATCGGGAGAACTGCACAGTCGTCACCGATGCCCCGACCCGCACCTCCGCCCCGCGCGGTTCGTCGAATGCGATGAATTATCAGTTTTTCGCTAACTGGCACAGATACTGTCTCTCCGGTGCGACGCTCCTCCGCCACTATACGCGACGCGGGAATGCCAAATCAGAGAGTAATGATGCGTACTACTTTGGTGGAGGATTCATTGACATGGGTGGCTTGCTCTGTTACGGTTTGAAGTCGTTTATTCCAGCCGAGCACCCGGCGATTCGGTTAGTTCCAGCCGGGCGGAGAAGCGTTAACCCACGCTTTTCCAGGGACCCGTAACGAGCAGTTCGGACCAGCAAGGCCCAGCGTTCCGGATTTTCATAGATTTTTGCCTAGACCGGAACCATTTTTTAGCTGAGGGTTAAGTTTGAGAAAACGCTTTTATATTCTTTTCGTAGCTCGTGACGCAGAAGGTCAGCTACGTAAAATCCCCATCCCTGTTCATTACCTCTACGTTTTCCTGGCCGGCGCGATGCTGGGCATGTTCACGATTACGGGCATGGCCGGTTCCTACGCGCGAATGGTGTGGAAGGTGGCCACCTTCAACCAGCTTCGCTCCGAAAAAAAGGCGCTGGAGTCCCGCTACACGCAACTGGAGCGGGTGAACCACGAGAAGGACATTCAGGTCGCTTCTCTGGGTTCGCTGGCCGACGAGGTTTCGGTCATTTACGGGCTTAAGCGTAACCCCAAGCTGCTGCATGACGGCGATGGCCCGGTCAAGCCGGAAGAAGTGAAGTACTCCATCGATCAGTTGTACGCCCTGCGAAGTTCGGCCTTGACGGGCGCGGCAACGGCTGGCTTGGGCTTGGGGCTTACTCATCAAGCCACACTTACCGACTGGCTGAATGCGACAACCGCCCCGACACTGTGGCCGGTTATGGGACCCATTACCGGGTCCTTCGGCGAGCGCATCAATCCCTTCAATGGTGAGGGCGCGTTCCATTCGGGTGTGGATATTTCCTGCGGCTACGGGCAGCCAGTGCTGGCGCCTTCCGACGGTGTGGTGACTTACGCTGACTTTTACAGCGGGTACGGTCGCATGATCCAGATTGATCATGGAAACGGCGTCGCCACTCGCTACGGCCACCTTTCGGCCTTTGCCGTGGCTGACGGACAGAGTGTACGGCGCGGGCAGTTGATTGGTTACGTAGGTCTCAGTGGACGCAGTACCGGCCCTCATCTGCACTACGAAGTCCGTATCCACGATGTGCCGGTGAACCCGCACAAGTTCCTGCGCAGCACTTCGGTTAAGCCGGGAGAATTTCCCACCAGTTAATCGATTTATTTCCTTGATTTTGCTTTGGCCGCCGGAGCGCTCTGCTGTTGCGGCTTTTGCGTCTCAGGGCCAAGCTCAACCGCTGGCTCGCTCAATACTTTCTTGAAGAAGGCGTACGGGACATTGGCTGTCAGCACCGCCTCGTTCTTGTCCTGGTGGACCTCAAGGCTTTCGAAGACAGATTTTACGTCGGGATCCGGGCCGCCGGACGCCATTGAAATATCGAGCGACTTGAACAGAACGAGATATGTGTTCACGCGTTCGTTGAAGGCTCGTGCATCCGCTTCGCCGTTGGTTAGAACCTGCACTCGCAAGTGAATGTCATTGAGCGGACGCGCCGAGGCAATCACCACACTGCTGGGAGGCAGCAATCCGCTCCAACCGCCGGGCAAGAGAAACTCGCCATGCTCCTCTGCGGCGGTCGCTGCGGGCGGGCGAGCGATCGTCCATGCCACACTGCCCAAGGGAACGCGACGATAATATTCGCTCACCAGCGGAGGACCAGTGAAGGGAAGTGCCGCCTGCTTGTAGCGGTCGACCATCCCGTGAATGACGCCCGGGTCAGCTGTGTTGGAGGCTGCCGCGATGTCGATTCCCAGCAGAACGACCCGCAACGTACGTCCCTCCAGAGGAATGATGTAAATGTTGAGGTCGCGATAGCTCTCGACGCTGCGGGCGAGCTTGCGTAGATATTGACTGACGCGCGCGCTGTCGAAATGCCCCTGGAAGATCTCGCTGTAGCGCGTCTCTGTAGATTTGCCTTTGTCGCTGGTGCCGTAGTGGATGGCGAGCGCGGCTTTGTCCAGATCGCGCTCGAACTCGAATCCGGTCTCCCGCACGAAGTCTTCGTATTGCGGATCGCGCTCCTTCGGGGGCTTCTTGCCGAGATCAGTCAGAAGCCGAATTGGTTCAAGGTTGACGTAAAAGATCGCATCGGAATTGGGCAGAAGACGGACAGCGTCAGGAGCGGCGCGGCTGCGCAGCAGGATGGCGGTTAGGATACCGCCGGCTATGAAGACGATAACCGCGAAGGCAACCCACAACTGCTTTCGGCGAGTCCGCATGGGTGAGACTCGATGATAC